>JBOGVI010000478.1:0-2240 GCA_050692695.1 Actinomycetota bacterium | reverse complement strand
TGGCCGAGGAGGCCGGCCGCGACGGGGGCGTGCACCTGCTGCTCTCGGACTCCACCAACGCGGAGGAGGCCGGCTTCACGGCGAGCGAGCGGAGCGTGGGGCCGGTGCTCCAGGGCATCGTTTCCCGGGCCCCCCAGCTCGTCGTGGTGGCCTGCTTCTCCAGCCACATCCACCGGATCCAGCAGGTGGTGAACGCGGCCCGGGCCAACGAACGGGTCGTGGCGTTCCTTGGACGGTCCATGCACCAAAGCGTGGACGCGGCGCTAAGGCTCGGGATCCTGAACATACCGGACGAGGACGTCGTGCTGATCGAGGACCTGGACCGCCTGGACCGGTCCCGGGTCGTCGTAGTGAGCACGGGGACTCAGGGCGAGCCGCTGTCGGCCCTGTCCCTGATGGCCGCCCGGGAGCACAAGTTCGTGGACCTCCGGGAGGGGGACACCGTGGTTCTGTCCTCCTCGCTCATCCCCGGCAACGAGCCGGCCATCCACCGGGTGGTGGACGGCCTATACCGGACCGGCGCCGACGTGTTCCACGTGCCGGCCGCGCCCGTCCACGCGTCAGGCCACGGTGCCCAGGAGGAACTCCGGCTGATGCTATCCATCGTCCGTCCCAGATGGTTCATCCCCGTGCACGGGGAGCGCCGGCACCTCGCCCACCACGCCAAGCTGGCCACCGAGGTCGGCATCGCCCCTGACCACGTCTTGATCTGCGAGGACGGCGACGTGGTGGAGGTGGGCGAGGGGGTCCGGGTGGTGGGGCGGGTCCCCGCCGGGATGACGTTCGTGGACGGCCTGGGCATCGGCGACGTCGGTGAGGTCGTGCTCCGGGACCGCCGGAAGCTCTCCGCCGACGGCGTGGTGGTGGTCGTCGTGACCATCGACGCCCACCACGGCGAGATCGTGGCCGGGCCGGACATCGTGAACCGGGGGTTCGTGTTCGACGAGACGGCCGGCGACATCCTTGAAGAGGCCCGGAATCGCGTCATGCTTTCCCTGAAGGAGAGCGCCGCGGTCGAGGTGACCGACCGCGGCATGATCGAGAAGAACATCCGGCGGACGCTGGGCAAGTACTTCTACGAGGTCACCCTGCGAAAGCCGGTCATCCTGCCCGTGATCATGGAGGTCTAGTGGCGACGAAGACGAAGCGCCGGCGCCCGGCCTCGCGTACAAAGGTTCGCCAGCACCTCGCTCCCTGGGCCCGCGACGCGTTCGGCATCGGGCTGGTCGTGTTCGCCCTCATCGCGGCGCTCGGCATGTGGTTCGACGCGGCCGGGTTCGTGGGACGGGCCGTCCGGCTCATCCTGCAGGGCCTGGTGGGACAGCCCGCGGCGCTCTTCCCCGTGGTCGCGTCGTACTGGGGCGCGCTGTTGCTCCGGGGGACGGCCGAGGACGTCCGGGTCCGGATGTTCATCGGGTTCGCCCTCGCGCTGACGGGCGCGCTGGCCCTGTGGTCGCTCACCCACGGCAACCCGGTCCCCTTCTCCGGAGCCGGTGGCCCCCGAGAGGCCAGCGGGCTGTTCGGCGCAGTGGCAGCGTGGCCGCTCTCCCGGGCCGTGTCCCGGCTGGGGGCTGGGATCGTGTGGACCGGGGCCACCGCACTCGGGCTGCTCATCTTCTCGGGGACGCCGCTCTCGGCCGCCTGGGCGCGGATCCACGAGCTGTTCGAGCTGGAACAGGACACGGAGGCCGGGCCGACGAAGGCGCAGCGTGCCGAGCCCGAGCGCCACGTGCAAACCGAGGAGAACCTCCCCCCAGTCGTTGACCTCCGCGAACCCGAGCCCGAGGCGGAGCCCTCGCCCGAACCGTCCTTCGCTCCCTCGACGGTAGCCAAGGGCGGCGCGTACAAGCTGCCGCCCATCGGCCTTCTTCGCACGGCGCCCCCCTCGGCCGGCACGAACCGGGACGAGGATCACACGAAGGCGGCCCTGGAGCGGACGTTTCGGACCTTCGGGGTGGCCGCGCACGTACCCGCAGCGCACCGCGGTCCCACCGTGACCCTGTACGAGGTCGAGGTGGAGGCCGGCACGAAGGTGAACAAGGTCCTCGCGCTCGCCGACGACATCGCCTACGCGCTGGCCACCCCCGACGTGCGGATCATCGCGCCGATCCCCGGGAGGTCGGCCATCGGCGTCGAGGTACCGAACAGGGTCCGCGACTTCGTCATGCTGGGCGACATACTGCGGTCCAAGACAGCGAAGGCCGACGCGAACGCACTGTCGGTGGCGCTGGGCAAGGATG
>JBOGVI010000477.1:0-1723 GCA_050692695.1 Actinomycetota bacterium | reverse complement strand
GGGCATGTCCGGCCCGGAGACACTGGCCGAGGACCGGGCGATGGCCGCCGCCTCCTCGCCGGCGCGCCGGGCTTCGGAGAACTCGGCGGTGGCGAAGAACCCCCAGGAGGAGCCGATGAGGGCACGCACCCCCACCCCGCCCTGCTCCCCCTGATCGAGGGCCTCGAGAGCCTCGTTCTGGGCCTGCAGGGTCTGGCTCTTCCCCATCACCACGCGGGCGTCGGCATACTCCGCCCCGGCGGCCAGGGCTCCCTCCACGGCGGCCACAGCAGGATCGAACAGAGCTTCCTCCTCGGGTTGTGGATGGGGAGGATGCTAGTGATCCTCGGTCCGTGAAATGGGACGACTCGGAACAAATCGCCGTCGTCAACCTCCTCGGCCAGCGTCTTCTGCTCGTATGACGACCGAGTCCGGGAGACGCCCAATGCTTCGACGAGTCCTCCTTCGCCTGACCCTGCTCACGAGCACGACCTTTTCTGCCCTCGCATTGGGCCCCGGTCTCATCTACGGGCACGAGCACGATGTGAATCACTGCGGGCCCGACATCAACCAGTTCGCCTCGGCGGTGACCCAGTTCATCGGCACCCCCGCTGCTGGCGCAGACTCGTTCGACAAGGACTACACATCCCCGATGTGTGGCCTGTTGGAGGACAAGTCCACGTTCCTCAACCAGTTCGACCATCCGGCTCGGCACCGGTTCAAGACTTCCTACACGAAGAGGACCGAGTACAGCGTGAAGGTCAGCGCTGGGTTCAAGGGCGCCTTCGAGGCCGAAATGAATTACACGTCAGACAACACCGCGACCGAGGAGTACGACACGGAGATCGAGATCCCCCCGCGCCGTGCTGCCAAGTTGAGCGTCAGCCCCTCCCTCACGAAGATCAGCGGGACTTGGCGTCACGGTTTCTGGGGGCGCCATAGCACTAACGTGGAGACGTTTCGACCCACCGGGCATCTTCTGTGGCTGCTTCGTGATGTCACCGACACCCAAGGTCGCGTCCCATCCCTGGTGTAAATGAGCGACGGGCGTAGGTTCCTTCCCGAGGTCCAACTCACGAAGGAGAACCCACGCCCGTGGCCCGACGAGTATCCCCCAGTGAGCGCGTCCGCGTTCAGATTCGACGAGTTGTTCGCCGGCGACCGTGACCTTGCCGTCGTGCTGGAAGAGGTCGCCCGTTTGAGTGTCCGGCTGGTGATGCAGTCGGCGGTTGAAGCAGAAGTGACCGAGTTCTTGTGCCGGCTCCCGCACGAGCGGCGGGAGGACGGCGACCCGGCCGGGTCCCGCAACGGCTGGCAGCCGCCGGTGGCGATCAAGACCACGATGGGGCCGGTCGAGCTCCAGCGGCCCAAGCTGCGAGGCACCGACGTGGCGTTCTGTTCCCGGCTCTTCGGCGCTGGAGTGACCCGCACCAACGCCCTCGAGGCGCTGGTCATCTCCGGCTGGGTGCGAGGCCTGTCGGACCGCGATATCGAGGCCGCCCTGGCCGAGGTCCTCGGCCCCGAGGCGGCCCTGTCTCGCTCCACGGTGAGCCGCATCTGCCAGGCCATCAGGAGCGAGTTCGAGGCGTGGAAGGCCCGCGACCTCAGCGACGTCCGGCTCGACTACCTGTACCTCGACGGGAGCCACTTCAAGATGCACCCGAACGCCCCGGCCGAGCCGGTGCTGGCGGCCTGGGGGATCACCACTGATGGGAAGCCCGTCTTCGTCGGCCTGGCCCCGGCC
>JBOGVI010000476.1:0-2061 GCA_050692695.1 Actinomycetota bacterium | reverse complement strand
TCACCATCGATGAGCTGGGAGTCGAACTCAGCATCCCGCCCGACAGCGCTCAGAGGGTCAGCTTCGCCGCGCGTCCGGGAACCTACCGCTTCTACTGCCGTCCCCACGCCCCGGGGATGGAGGGCGTGCTGGTGGTGAGGTGACGGCACAGACTCATTCCGGGACAAGGAGGTAGAGCGGTGGCGGGGCAGGACGCCGAACTCGTGGCGATGCAGCAGGTGGTGGCAGCCCTTAGCGATCTCGACGAGGAGACCCGCGCGCGTGTCTTGGAGTGGACAGCCAAGCGGTTCAAGGTGTCGATCGGCAGGGTCTCTCGGCGGCCCGCTCGCAACGGTGCCGGGAGCTCGTCGGGCAACGAGGACACGGACGAGCCGGAAGACGAGTTGGAGTTCGAGCACTTCGCCGACCTGCTCGACGCGGCGAACCCGAACAACAACGACGACCGTGCGCTCGTTGGCGGGTACTGGTTCCGGGTCGTGAAGGGCGGCGGCAACTTCACGGGCGGCGCCGTGAACAACCAGCTCAAGGACACCGGTCACGGCGTGGAGAACATCACGCGCGTGATCGACCACCTCAAAGCCCGGACGCCGGCCGAGGTACGGCAGCTCGCGAAGAGCGGCCGCGCCAAGCAGGCCCGGAAGACCTACAAATTGACGAGCGCGGGCATCGAGCACGTCGAACGCATGATCGGCGGCGTCGGCGTGAGGGCCGGCGCTGACGAGGTGGACGACGGGGTCGACGAGACGTGAACCTCGAACGCGACCAGCTCGTCGCGGGGCTCGCGACGAAGTTGCCTAAGAAGATCGCCGCCTCGCTGGTCGACGAGTTCATCCAGCTGCGGGTCGACGTTGCGGTGAGGACCTTCACGGCCGAGCGGTCGTGCAGGCGGGCCTCCATGACGTCGAGCTGCCACAGCTCCATCGGGCGGGCTCGCTCCCACCGCAGGTAGTCGGCCTTCTTGCGCCTTCGGGCCCGGGGCTCGACGGGCGCTGATCGGACCAGGATCCGGTAGATGCTTGAGCAGGAGGGAACCGGATCGGTCCCTTTGCGGGCGAGCTCGTAGGCGAGCCGCTCGGTCCCTAGCGGGGATGGTCCCGGCGGAGCTCGATCACCTTGAGCTCGGCCCGGGCCGGGGTTCGGTGGGGACAGGTCCGCGGTCGCTTGGAGCGGTCCACCAGGCCGGCCATCCCCCGCTCCCGGTAGCGCCGCAGCCAGTTGTGCAGGCTCTGGCGGGTGACCCCGACCCGCTCGGCGGACCTCGGTCACGGTCCCTCGCCCCTCGAGCACTTCCTTCACCGCGTCGTAGCGCTGCTCCACGACCCCCAGCTCCACCAAGCACGATCCCGACCTCCTCCCGAGGGCCGCGGAGGCCACGAGAGCAGGCCGGGCGCCGGTGTCAAACATCTGGCGGAGCTGTCAAAGATTAGGTGGAATTGGGTAAAGCATCAGCCGGAGCCGATCCGGAAAGCATCACCCGAACTCGCACACTCGGGGCCTTCGCCTGCTCTTCGATCTCTCCCCGATCACTCCGCGAAAACTCCTCGGTGCACCCAACTGGACAGTACTCGAAAAAATGTCCCCAGGTAGTAGGGCATGTGCTATGTCTCAGTGCCCGTCACGCCAAGCTTCGACGCGGGGGATACGGCAAGGACCAGAGCGAGTGATGCGTTCGATTCTGGCGCGTGGATCAGTTCTTCAGGAGTGATCGAGCTGGCTCAGAAATTGCAGGCGGCGGGGAGAGAATGCGGAGGCGGACTCCACGTTTCCTCCTCGCCCTCGCAAGGAGACGAACGCACCGCATCGCCCAGGGCGACTCCGCTCCGGGTGCCTGCTGGGACAGGTCAGTGCCTGCTGGGACAGGTCATTGGCGGGATCTTGCTCCTCATGCAGCTCGACCAGTCCTCGCTCACCGCTTCCGCTCTCGCCGGATGCGCCCGCCGCCCTTCACTAGGACGAGCCGCTGGGGCCTCGGACGATGGCGCTCCAGCGGCTCCAAGGGACGCCGGATGTCGAACACCTCGCGCCAGAACTGCTCGGCTACGGTCGCCATGACTCCCACCT
>JBOGVI010000475.1:0-7995 GCA_050692695.1 Actinomycetota bacterium | reverse complement strand
CAGTGCAAGTACGTGTTCATCACGGCCCCCGACGGCGGGATCCTGAACGACCCCGTCCTGCTCCGCGTGGAGGAGGACGAGTTCTGGCTCTCGCTCGCCGACTCCGACGTGAACCTGTACGCGCTCGGTATCGCGGCAGCCAGGGGCATGGACGCGACGGTCCGCGAGATCGACGTGGCGCCGGTGCAGATCCAGGGCCCGAGCTCGAAGAAGGTCCTGGTCGAACTGTTCGGCGACAGGGTCCTGGAGGTCCCCTACTACGGCCTGATGAAGGCCGAGCTGGACGGGATGCGGGTGGTCGTCTCTCGGACCGGCTACACCGGCGAGGTGGGGTACGAGATCTACCTCCACGAGGCCAGCCGTCTCGGACAGAAGCTGTGGGACACGGTCCTCGAGGCGGGCCGGCCCCACGGCCTCGAGGTGATCGGCCCCAGCCACATCCGCCGGATCGAGGGCGGCATCCTCGCCTTCGGCGCGGACATGTGGTACGAGAACAACCCGTTCGAGGTGGGGTATCACTACACGTGGATGGTGGATCTCGACCAGGAAGCCGACTTCATGGGGAAGGACGCGCTCCGGCGCGTCAAGGAACAGGGCGTGAAGCAGAAGCTCGTCGGGGTGGACATCGAGGGCGATCCGCTCGGGACGTACATCGACAACGAGATGGTCGACTTCTTCCCCACGCACGCGGGCGGGCGCGCGGTGGGGCGGGTCACGTCCGCCTGCTACTCGCCGCGTCTCCAGAAGAACATCGGCTACGCGATGCTCCCGATCGGGCTCGCCGAGCTCGGCACGGGGCTCCAGGTCGACACCCCGAAGTCCGGCCGGGTCGGAGCGGTCGTGGTCCCCATGCCCCACTGGGACCCCACCAAGGAGATCCCCAAACAGTGACCGGCCCCGGCAGGATCTCCGCCCGGCGCTGAAGGAGGCATCGAATGAGCACGTTGTCGGAGCACGCGAGCGTCGTCGTCGTCGGCGCAGGCATCGTGGGCAACAGCGTCGCCTGCCACCTGGCCCGGCTGGGGTGGAAGGACATCGTGCTCCTGGACAAGGGCCCGCTCCCGAATCCCGGCGGATCCACCGGCCACGCGTCGAACTTCATCTTCCTGGTGGACCACTCCAAGGAGATGACCAAGATCACCCTCGACAGCGTCCGCCAGTACAAGGAGCTCGGCGTGTTCACCGAGAGCGGGGGCATCGAGGTGGCTCGAACCCCCGAGCGGATGGAAGAGCTGAAGCGCCGCATGGCCTCCGCCAAGTCCTGGGGGATCGAGCCTGTCGAGCTGCTCACCCCCACCGAGGTGAAAGAGCTCGTCCCCTTCATCGACGAGAAGGTCATCCTGGGTGGCTTCTCCTGCCCGGGGATCGGCGTGGTGGATTCGCTGCGGGCCGGCACGCTCATGCGTGAGGAAGCGCAGCGGCTCGGCGCCCTCACGATCGCCGCGAAGACCGAAGTGCGGGGGATCGACGTGGAGGGCGGCCGGGTCCGCGGGGTCCGGACCGACGCCGGCGACATCCGCACCGACGTGGTGGCGGTGTGCTGCGGGGTGTGGAGCCCCCGGATCGCGCGGATGGCCGGGGCCTCGATCCCGCTCACGCCGGCCGTCCATCAGATGATCGACGTGGGGCCGGTGCCGCTGTTCGAGAAGACGGTGGGCGAGATCGAGTACCCGATCGTCCGCGACGTGGACACGAACATGTACGAGCGCCAGCACGGGAGCGAGTTCGAGATCGGATCCTACGCCCACCGGCCGATCCTCGTCGAACCGGACGACATCCCCTCGATCGAGCAGGCGGCCCAATCGCCGACCGAGTTGCCGTTCACGAAGGATGACTTCGATCCGCAGATGGAGGACGCTCTGGTGCTGTTCCCCGAGATCGTCGGGGACGAGCAGGTGGGCGTGAAGTACGCCGTCAATGGGCTCATCTCGCTCACGCCCGACGGCATGCCGCTCGTGGGGGAGACCCTCGAGGTTCCCGGGCTATGGTCGGTGGCCGCGATCTGGGTGAAGGAAGGCCCCGGGTTCGGTCGAACGGTGGCCGAGTGGATGACGGACGGGTGCCCGGAGATCGACCCCCACTCATCCGACATCGCCCGGTTCTACAAGCACCAGCGGACGCGGCGGCACATCCTGGCCAGGTCCGCCGAGGGCTATAACAAGACCTACGGCATCGTCCACCCCATGGAGCAGTGGGCTTCCAACCGGGACGTGCGTCTCTCGCCGTTCAACGAACGAGAGAGAGCGCTGGACGCCGTGTTCTACGAGACCGCGGGGTGGGAGCGGCCGTTTTGGTACGGGTCCAACGAGAGCCTGCTCGACGAGTACGGCGACCGCGTGATGCCCCGCGAGGCGGAGTGGGATTCGCGGTGGTGGTCCCCGATCATCAACGCCGAGCACCTGGCCATGCGGGATCGGGTCGCCATGGTGGACCTGTCGGCCTTCGCCATCTTCGACGTGGCCGGCGCCCGAGCCCTGGACTGCGTGCAGCGGATCGCCGTCAAGCAGATGGACGTGCCTGTGGGACGCGTCGTGTACACGCCGCTCCTGAACCCGGCGGGCGGCGTGAAGGCTGACCTCACGATCATGCGTCTTTCGGACGACCGATTCCGCGTGGTGACCGGGGGGTTTTCGGGGATGACCGATCGGAAGTGGTTCGTCTCGCATCTCCCGGAGGACGGCTCGGCCCAAGTCCACGACCAGACCTCGGCGTTGTGCACGTTGGGCGTGTGGGGCCCCCGAGCCAGGGACGTCCTCGGTTCGGTGACCCGGGACGACGTCTCGCACGAGGGGTTCCCCTTCGCCACGTGCCGGTGGATCGAGTTGGACACGCTCCGGGTCCTGGCCTCGCGCATCTCGTACGTGGGCGAGCTGGGGTGGGAGGTGTACGCACCGATGGAGCAGGGCGCGCGCCTCTGGGACGTCGTGTGGGAGGCCGGGCAGCCCCACGGGGTGGTCCCCGTGGGGATCGGGGTCTACGCCACCACGGCCCGGCTCGAGAAGTGCTACCGGGCCCACGGGAACGAGCTCGAGCTCGAGTACGGCCTGGTCGAGGCTGGGATGGCCGGCCCGGCCGTCAAGGACGCCGAGTTCGTCGGCAGGGATGCGTACCTCAAGCAGCGGGCCGAGGAGCCTGCCGCGGTCCTGTGCACCCTCACGGTGGACGACCCCTCATCGTCCTCGGGCGTGAAGCGATACATGTTGGGCCGGGAGCCGGTCCTGTCACGGGACGGCCAGCCGCTCGTGGACCGGAAGGGCCGGCGCTCCTACGTGACGAGCGCGGGCTCCGGCCCGTCGCTGGGCAAGCACATCCTCATGGCCTATCTCCCTCCGGATCGGGCAGATGCGGGCACGAAGCTCGCCGTCGAGTACTTCGGGGAGCGGTACCCCGTGACCGTCGCCGCCGTCGGGAGCACCCCCCTGTTCGACCCCGCCAACGAGCGGCTGAAGCGCTGACGCTCGATGGACGTCCTGGTCTGCGTGAAGCGGGTCCCCATCACCGGGGGTCGCATCACACTCACCGCGGACGAGCAGGACATCGACACCAAGTACCTGGGGTTCACGGTGAGCCCCCACGAGGAGTGCGCCGTCGAGGAGGCCGTGCGGCTGGTGGAGGCGCACGGCGGCTCGACCACGGTCCTCACGCTCGGGCCGGAGGAGGCCGAGGAGCAGCTTAGAGATGGCCTGGCCCTGGGGGCCGACCGGGCCGTCCTCCTCGAGACCGACGGCGCCGAATGGGACGCCGGCGCCACCGCGGCCGCCATCGCCCAGGTCGTCCGGGACCAGAGCGACGCGGGTGTGGCCTACGACCTGCTCCTGTTCGGGAACGAGTCCGCGGACGCCGGCGGCTATCAGGTGGGAGTCCGGGTGGCCCACGCCCTCGACCTGCACTGCGTGACCGGCGTGAAGCAGCTGGAGATCCGGGACGGGGCCGCCGTGGCCCGCCGCGAGGGCCCCGGCGGCTTCGAGATCTTCGAGCTCGCCCTCCCCGCGGTCGTCACGGTGAAGGAGGGGATCAACCTGCCCCGGTACCCGTCGATCCCGGGGCGGCTCCGGGCTAAGAAGGCGCCGGTCGAGCGGCTCCGCCTCGAAAGGCCGGCCCCCGGCCTGGAGAAGGTGCGGCTTCGGCTCCCTCAGGGCCGGGACAAGCAGGCCGAGATGCTGGGCGACGGGACCGCAGGAGCGGAGCGGGCCGTCGCGGTCCTCCGGCAGCTCGGGGTGATCCCATCGTGACGTTCCCCGGGAAGTCGTGGTGATGCCGTCGTGATCGTCGGACTGGTCGAGCACGAGGGCGGCGTCATCTCCGATCTCTCGCTCCAGATGCTGACGCTGGGGCGACGCCTGGCGGAGCGGCTCGGCGTGCCGCTCGACGCCCTCGTGGTCGGACCCGAGGCTGGGCGGGCGGTGGACGGCCTCGCCGCCTACGGCGTCTCGACCGTCCACCTCGCCGTGGACGATCGCCTCGACGAGTACGCGCCCGGGGCGTGGGCGGCGTCCATCGTCGACCTCACGGGGCGGGAGCGGCCAGGTGCGGTGCTGGCCCCGGGGAGCGACCGGGGGAATGAGGTCATGGCCCACGTGGGGGCCCGGATGGGCCTTGCGGTCGCCGCCAACTGCACGGAGGTGGAGCCGGGGGATCCGTACACGGTCACCCGGGTCCGGTGGGGCGGAAGCCTGCTGGAGGAGGCCCGATTGCGGGGCGACGTCAAGCTGCTGACCGCGGCACCCCACGCCGTCCAGGCGGAGGAAGGGCCCGCGGCCGGCGGGTTCTCCGTCGAGGAGTTCTCCCCCGGCTTGCATGAGAAGGACTTCCGGGTGAAGGTGGCCCGGCGCGAGGAGCGAGCTGCCGGCAAGGTCTCGCTCTCCGAGGCCCGGGTCGTGGTGGGCGGTGGGCGGGGCGTGGGGAGCCCCGAGGGGTTCCGTCCGCTCGAGGAGCTCGCGGAACTCCTGGGGGGCGCTGTGGGGTGCTCGCGGGTGGTCACCAGCCTGGGATGGCGCCCTCATACCGACCAGGTCGGCCAGACGGGCGTACGCATCGCGCCTGACCTCTACGTCGCCTGCGGCATCAGCGGGGCCATCCAGCACATGGTCGGGGCGAAGGGGGCGAAGAAGATCCTCGTCATCAACACCGACCCCCAGGCGCCGATCCTGGCTCACGCGGACTACGCGATCCTCGGCGACGTGCAGGAGGTTGTCCCCGCCCTGGTCTCCGCGATTCGGGAGGCGAAGGGCCGATAGGGCCCGGGCGTGCTCGGTTCCGGTTGCGCGGGAGGGGTTCCGTCGAGGAAAATCGCTGTCCTCATGTTCCGGATCGGGTACGAAGCGCGGCGACCCCCGCGCGTAGGCCTCGCGGTACGGACGACCGTGTGCGCGACCCGCTCCGGCGACCGGCAGCCTATTCACTGACCGGCCGTTTCGCCCGGCGGGACCGATACACGTTCGAGGAGGAGCCGACGATGGACTGGAACCGGTTCGAGCGACCGCTCTCGTCGATGCTCGACGGGATCGGCTACACGCCGCTGGTGCGGCTGCGGAAGACCGAACCGGGGGGGCACGAGCTGCTTGCGAAAGTCGAATGGTACGGGCCGACGGGATCGGTCAAGGACCGTATCTATGCCTTCATGATCGAGCGCGCCGAGCATCGGGGTGAGCTTCGTCCCGGGATGACCATCATGGAGTGCACGACAGGCAACGCGGGGATCGCCTGTTCCGCCGTGGCGGCGATCAAAGGATACCCGTGCCTCATCGTGATGCCGGAGGGCATGAGCGAAGAGCGCAAGAAGATGATCCGCGCTTACGGGGCGGAGCTCGTCCTCACGCCCGGCGCCGGGACCGACATCGACCTTGCGCTTGCGAAGATGAAAGAGCTGGTGACCGCCGATCCCGACCGATACTTCGTGCCCGCCGAGTTCGAGAATCCCGACAACGTGGAGGCCCAGATGGGTTCCGGCCGCGAGATCTGGGAGCAGACGGGGGGATCCCTGGACGCCGTGGTCGCCGCCCAGGGGACCGGCGGCTGGATCACCGGCGTCGCTCGGTACCTGAAGGGAAGGGACTCGAGCGTTTGCGCGTACGCCGTGGAGCCCTCCGAGTGCCCGCTGATCTCGGAGCAGACGTGGGGAACCCACGGGGTGCCGGGGATCGGCGACGGTATCGTCCCGAGGAATCTGGACCTGCAGCTGATGGACGGCATGGTGACGGCGTCGACGGAGGAGGCGCTCGAGATGGCGCGCCGTCTCGCGCGCGAAGAAGGCCTCCTCTGCGGGCCCTCGTCCGGGATCAACGTTGCCGCGGCGCTGAAGGTGGCCGAGAAGCACCCCGAGTTCCACCGGATCGTCACGGTAGTCGCGGACACCGGGCAGCGGTACCTCTCCGGCGAGCTGTTCGGGGCGGAGTCCGATGTCTACGTTCCCGAGCGGGAGCACCCGATCGACCCCTACTCGCTCGAGCAGCTCCGGCGCCACGCGAGCCGTCTCGAGTTCATCTACTGACTCGTCCGGCCCCGGAACTGAACCGCCGTTCAGTCACGCTATGCTCGGCGCGGAGGTGAGCCCATGACCTACCCCATGTCCGATGAAGACCGCGCAATCCAGGAGCGGGCCCGCCGGTTCGTCGACGAGGAGCTGATTCCCTACGAGGTCGATGCCGAGATGAACCAAGGCGTGCTCCCGCCCGCCGTGATCGAGCGCCAGAAGACGAAGCTCCGAGACCTCGGGCTGTCGGCCGTCAACATGCCGAAGGACCTAGGCGGCGACGGGCTGTCCGTGTTCCAGCAGGTGCTCGTCTCCGAGCAGATCGGGAGGGCCACGAACGCCCTGGGGTGGGTCCTGCACAACCCTCCGGCGTGGGCGGTGGGGGTGTTCACGAAGGACCAGGTCGAGCGGTACCTGAAGCCGTTCATCCTGGGCGAGCGGAGGGAGTGTTACGCGATCACCGAGCCCGGCGCCGGCTCCGACGTGGACGCCATCGAGGCCACCGCCCGCCGGGACGGCGACGCGTACGTGCTGAACGGGCTGAAGTGGCACGTCACGTCGTTCAACAAGGCCGACGTCGTGTTCTTCCAGGCCAAGCTGGCCGAGGGACCGAACCGGGAGACGCATGCGCTATTCATCGTGGACATCCCGTCCGACGGCGTTCGTGTCGTGGCCACGCCCGCGTACTCCCACACCTTCGCCGACCATCACGCGATCGTCGAGTTCACCGACGTGCGCGTGCCCGCGGCGAACCTGGTCGGCGAGGAAGGCGGGGGGATGGACTTCACCTACGCCTGGTTCCGGTACGAGCGGCTGATGATCGCCGCCCGATGCTGCGGCGCCGCCGAGCGGCTGATCGACGAGGCGACGGCCTTCGCCAAGGAGCGGGCTCAGTTCGGCAGGCCCATCGTCGAGTTCCAGGCCGTCGCGCACATGCTGGCCGATTCGCTCACCGAGCTGTGGGCGGCTCGCCTGATGACCTACCGCTTGAGCCAGGAGATCGATGAGGGCGTCGACGTGAAGGTCCAGCACGCGCACTGCTCGATGGCCAAGCTCTACGCGAGCGAGATGGCGAACCGCGTGGCCGACCGGGCCGTGCAGATCTTCGGCGGGCGCGGCTACATGCGGGAGAACGTCGCCGAACGGTTCTATCGCGAGGTCCGGGTGGACCGGATCTGGGAGGGGACCTCCGAGATCCAGCGGAACATCGTCGCCGACCAGCTGGCGAAGCGCGGGGTTCGTGCTTTGGCCGGCTAGGCCTCGGCCGGCTCCAGCTCGAAGCCGATGAGGCTCGCGGCGACCTCCATGCACGCCCGGTGCATCCGCTCCGGCGAGACCTGGCTGTCGTTCATGATCACCTGGATGGCCAGGCCGTCGATGAGCGAACCGAGCCGGAGCGCGACCTCCTGGGCGTCGCCTGGCCGGAACTCGCCGGAGGCCTGTCCCGCACGAACGATGTCGGCGATGGACTGGCGCCACCGCTGGTCCAGGACCTCCCGGTCCTTGGCCATCTGGGGATCGCG
>JBOGVI010000474.1:0-1606 GCA_050692695.1 Actinomycetota bacterium | reverse complement strand
GCTGGAACACCGCCTTGAGCTTCCGCCGTAACGCCGCTCGCGCGGTCCGCTTCGGCGTATACTGCGGCCGCCAGCGCCCCCGCAGCGAGCGGACGCGCCGGAAGTCAAAGCCCAGGAACCCGAAGCTCTCCCCCCGACTCAGGTCCACGATCCGACTCTTCCCCTCGTTCACCTGCAGGTCGAGCTTGGCGAGCTCTTCTCGGAGTCGCCGAGGTATCGCCTCCACCAGCCGGTCTTGCCGACGATCGTTGTGCACGAGGATCACCAAGTCGTCGGCGTAGCGCGCGTACTCGACGTACGTGTGTGCGCCATTTCGCGTGACCGCTTTGGCCCGCTCCAGCATCGCATCCACCTCCGTGAGATAGATGTTGCTGAGGAGGGGGGAAATCACGCCGCCCTGAGGAACCCCGCGCTTCCCGGACGCCTTCAGCATCAGCTTCAACAGGTGCAAGATGTCTGGGTCGTTCACCCGGCGCGCCACCCTGGCGAGCAGCAGGTCGTGCCGCACGCTGTCGAAGTACGCCGCCAAATCGACGTCGATCACCCGCGTCTTGTTCCGCACGATGGCTTCGGCTACCCGGTCGACCGCCTGCTGGGCTGTCCGCTTCGGTCGGTACCCGTATGACCCGTCGTGAAAGTCAGCTTCGAAGATCGGCTCCACGATGAGTTTGAGCGCCCCTTGCACCACGCGGTCCCGAATCGCCGGAATTCCGAGGACACGAACTTTCCCCTCGCCCTTCGGGATCTCGACGCGCCGGTTCCGCAATGGCCGATAGGAGCGTGAGACCAGTTCGGCCCGCAGTTGCGCCAGCAACGCCTCCACCCCGGCTTCTTCGATGGCCGCAAACGTCACCCCGTCGATCCCCGGGGCGCCGTTGTCCTGCTTGGCCAGCGCATAGGCCGCGTTCAGCGTCTCCAGCTTGGTCACGTGCACGTACAGGCCCCAGCACCGCCAGTCCTTCTCGGCCTTCGCCTTGACGTAGAGCCTCCGCCGCAGGTCTTGCAGACTGATGGGCGCTGTTGTCATGGCGCCCCTGCCTCCCATGTTGTCGGAGACGCTGCGCACCAGTAGGGCCCCATTGCTCCACAGGCATTACCCCGCTTCCTCGCTACCGCGGGCCCCTCCGTCACCCTCTCGCCGTCCACCCACTTCCCATCGCTGGTTATAGGGCAGACCTGACTCCGCCGCTTTCGCGGTGGGGCGAGGAGGGCTTCTCCAGTCGCTCGACGTGTCCTGGTCACCGTGCCGTCGCTCTCACCCCGCCGGAGTGTCTCGCCGCATCAGCCAGGTGCGACGAGCCATCCTGCCTTCGCCTCTCAACCGTGAGGCTCGGCCTCCGGATCTTTGGTATTTCGGGGCCACCTGTGCGTTCACTTCCGTTACGGCCCGGGGACTCACTCACCATCCTTCCGATGGCTACGTCGGTGGGCTTCAGAGTCTCGGTTTCCCTCCACCCTGCCACCCGAGTTACGGGGCTCTGGCTCTTACCCCGGCGGGGCTGACTCCCGCTGAACACGTCAGCTTTCTCTGGACGCACGGTTGATCACCAGCTCGAACTTCGTTGGCTGCTCGATTGGGAGGTCCGCCGGCTTCGCGCCCTTGAGA
>JBOGVI010000473.1:0-3571 GCA_050692695.1 Actinomycetota bacterium | reverse complement strand
CCTGGCACGGTACGGTCCTGGCCGCCGTCGCCCTGGCCCCGAACGACGACGTCGGCCCCTCCCTCACCGCCCGCAAACGCGCCATCTCCACGGCCATCCGCCACGTGGCCGAGTACCTTGGCAACACGCCCGCGATCGCCAGGGGCTCTTACGTCGACCCCCGGATCCTCGACAAGTTCCTGGAGGGGGAAACCATCGCGCCGGCCATCGGCCGCCTCCCCCCCGACGAGCTCCCGGTCCCGTCGGTGCGCGAGAGGGTGGAGAACGCCGTCCTCGATCTGATCGGCGGTTCGGGGCCACCCGGGGAGCGGGAAGCGGCCTGAGTCCCGGTTTCCGCCGTTCCCGATGAAGGTGCGGATGCGGCTGATGTCGGCGGCTCGGGGCCGGTCCACCGTTGGGGCCGGTCCATCGTTGGGACCCCTCAAGGATGCCCGCCCCGTCCGCCGCGTCTCTCCCGCCTGGCGAGCGGGCGGGCGCCACGAGGCGCCTCGACCGCGCTACGCCGTAGCGAAGAGCCGATCGTGAGGAGGTGGAGGAGGCTGTGATCCTAGTGAGGCATGCCATGACGGAGGCCGAACGCATCCAGCGAGGGCCCTCCCAAAGTTTAGAGGTGCGCCACCAGGGGAAGAAGTAACGCCGAAGGAGGTGTGGCATGACCTACCGCGACGATTACCACACGCACGAGCCGCCTCAGCAGGTGCGGGAGCCCGACGGCAGCTCTGGGCTGGTGGGGTACGCCGCGATCAAGTATGCGGCGATCGTGATCATCGTTCTGTCGATCCTGGCCTTCCTGGCCTGGTACATCATCCCTCGTATCGCCTGAGGAGGTGGCTATGAGCTCGATGTTGGCCTTGAGCGGCGGAGCGGCGACCCTGCTGTGGATCCTTGCAGTGATCCTGGTGATCGCCGGCATCGTGTCGCTCATCAGGGGGGAGGTTGTGGTCGGCGCCATCCTGATCATCGTGGGCCTGCTCGTCGGCCCGGGCGGCGTGAGCATCTTCAAGTGACGACGTAGCGGTTCGGGACCCCTCGTAGCGATCCGAGACCCCTACGGCTCCCGGATCGCTGTTCTCAGCTCGGCCAGCGTCTGCGACAGCAGCCGGGAGACGTGCATCTGGGAGATGCCGAGCCGCTGGGCGATCTCGCTCTGGGTGAGGCCCCTGAAGAAGCGGAGGTACAGGATCGTGCGTTCGCGATTCGGTAGCTCATGAAGCTTCGGCGCGATCGTGGCCCACGCTTCGAGGAGCTCCAGGGATTCGTCGTCCTGCGAGAGCGTCTCGGCATGGCTGGGGCCCTGATCGCCCACTGGGGCTTCAAGCGATGACGTGGAGTAGGCCTGCATGGCCTCCATGGCCTCCAGGATCTCCTCCTCGGGGAGGTCGAGTCTCGCTGCGATCTCGCCGACGGTTGGGGACCGGCCCAGCTCCTGCCACATCTCGCCCAGCGAACGGCTCACCCGCAATCCGGTCTCCTGGAGCCGGCGAGGCACGCGGACCGCCCAACCCTTGTCCCGGAAGTGTCGCTTCAGTTCGCCGATGATGGTGACCCCGGCGAAGGTGGAGAATTGCACGTCCCGGCTCGGGTCGAACCGATCGATCGCGTTCAGGAGCCCGATGTAGGCCACCTGGACGAGGTCGTCGATGTGCTCTCCCCGGCCCATGAACCTCCTGGCCAGGTATTCGGTAAGCGGTTGGTGGATCCGAACGAGCTCCTCGCGTGCGCCAGGGTCCGGTAGCCGCTCGAAGAGCTCGGCGGTCCGCTCTCGCGTCTCCTGGTTGTCGGTGGGCGATCCGACACTCATCCCGTGTTCCCTGCGGACGAGCGCTTCAAGATTCGGATGGACGGTCCCGTCTCGGCAAGCTCGAACTCGACCTCGTCGCTCAGTCCGGAGAGCACCTTCCACGCCAGCGTGTCCTGGAACCCGCGGGGAGGCCAGCCGCCCGCCACGCGCCCGATCACCGACACCACGGCCTCGATCCCGCCCTCGCGAGGCTGGAGGCGGAGCGTGAGAGTCCCGCCGTCAGCCTCCAGCGAGAGCAGCTGCGCGCACGCCTCGTCGATGGCCATGCGCAGGTCGTCGATGTCATCGAAGGGGAGATCGAGGCGGGCCGCGACGCTGGAGGTGACGGCCCGCAGGACGTGTACGAAGCCGGCCTCTGAGGGAACGGTGACGGCGACATGCGGATCGAAGGGCTGCGTCACGACCACGTATCGTAGGTCGTTCCCGACGGTGGAATCTCCCGCCTCGTCTCGGCGGACCAGGGAGGGATCGTCCTTGTGGCGGCCACCCGGTACCCGTAGGGTGCCCGGCCGAAACGGCCACGTTTCCAGCTGCCCGGTCTGGGAATGGACGGTGCAAGACCTGGAACCCGAAGGAGGTGGACATGGGTCGCCTCACGCACGAACATGTGCACGACAGGGAAGTCACGGTGGCCCCGGCCGCCATGGCCGTGCAGAACATCGTCCGGATCATCCTCACGGTCGCCGGGGTCGTCGGCATGATCGTCGGTGCCTTCATGGAGTGGGTGGGCGGTCAGGACGGGGTGAACCTGGCGTTCCGCGCGTACTACCGTCCGGCCTTCAGCGAATCGGCCTTTTTCACGTCCGCGGGCGCGGTGATGATCCTGCTCGGACTCATCGCCTTGCTGGGACTTGCCATGTGGGGAGGCTGGCTGAGCAGGGTGGCCGGCGCGCTCGGCATCATCGGCTTCGTCCTGCTGCTGATCTCGCTCGAGCGGGCCGCCGGATTCGAACTGCCCGAGGCGATCGGTCTCGGCCTGTGGGCCTCGTTCGCCGGGAGCGTCCTCGCGCTCATCGCGGGCTTCTTCTCGACTCCGATGGTCACCCGCGAGGTGACGTCCTAGGAACCGATCTCGCGCCGGGATCGTCACGGCCACCCCGAGGCCGGCAGGACACCCAAGGTCAGGCTATCCTTGGGTGTTCTGCATCCGGGGGGATGGGCGTGTCGCAACTCGAGGCGGAACCGGGCGATATCGCGCATCTCGAGATCGAAGGCGACCTGGACATCGCCAAGGCCGAAGAGCTCGAGCGACAGCTGCTGAGCATGGAGGAAAGCTCCCCCGACACCGTCGTGATCGATCTCCGCAAGGTAACGTTCATCGATTCCAGCGGCCTGCGACTCATCTTGAGGGCCGAGGTCCGTGCCCAGAAAGCCGGGCGCCGCCTGGTCCTGGTGCGAGGGCCGGAGCGTGTGCACCGGGTATTCCAGGTGACGCGACTCGATTCCCGGCTCCAGTTCATCGACGATCTGGCCCGGCCGTCCGCCAAGCCCTGAGCCGCGTGCCGTTTCCTTTCCCGGCTCGCTGCCGGCCCGTTTGGAACCGCCAACCTCGGGTAAGACCCAGGTCACTCGGACTCTCCATCGGATTGCTCGGTGGGGGACCCGTCGTTCCCGAGCCGCTGGATGAGCGGGATCACGAACCATAGCAACAAGTACACGGCCCCGATGAGGCCCGCGAACAAGGCGGGGGCCACCAACGCCCTGAAGAGGAGGTCGGCGATGAGGAACACGGACCCCACCACCGACAGGACCAGGAACGTGATGCCCGCC
>JBOGVI010000472.1:0-6515 GCA_050692695.1 Actinomycetota bacterium | reverse complement strand
GGTCCGGCGCGGCGAACGAACCCACATGATCGGGCAGGCGAACAACGTGTTCTGCTTCCCAGGCATCGGGCTGGGGGCCGTTGTGGCAGAGGCGCGCGAGGTCACCGACGAGATGTTCCTGGTCGCGGCCAAGACCCTGGCCGGCCAGGTCTCCGCCGACCGGCTCGACCAGGGAGCTGTGTACCCGAGGCAGTCGGAGCTGCGGCGGGTCTCGCGGGCGATCGCGGTCGCCGTGGTTCTCTGTGCACGCAACCGTGGCGTCGGGCGGCACCTCCGGGACGACGAGATCGAGCGGGCCGTCGACGACGCGATGTGGCATCCTGACTACGTGCCGTACCTGCCGGTCGCATAGCCCTTGGGCCACGATGGCCACGTAGTCATGGGGTCCGAACTACCGAGCGAGATCCACAGATCAGCCCTAGGCCTTCGGCTCGCTCGGCGCGATCCTCCAGTCGTACGCGCTCGTGAAGCTGACCAGGGCGCGCATGTAGTTCGACCGCTCGAAGGCCACCGGGTCGGGGCACGCCGCCTGGCTCACGCTGCCCTTGGCCTGTTCCACCGACGCGTACTCGTGCTCGTCGAGCCAGGTTCGGATGCCGTCCACCACGGTCCTCAGGTGCTCCGGGCCGTGCTTGAAGAGCGCCGACGCCATCATCGTCACGTCGGCCCCGGCCAGGATCAGCTTCATCGCGTCCTCCCACGTGTGTACGCCGGTCGTCGCGGCCAACGACGCGTCCACCCGTCCCCGCAGGATGGCGATCCATCGCAGCGGTAGACGGAGCTCCTCCGACGTGGATAGATGCAGCGTGGGATCCACGCCGAGTGTCTCGAGGTCGATGTCGGGCTGGAGGAACCGATTGAAGAGCACGAGCCCGTCGGCCCCCGCCTCCACCAGCCGGCGCGCCATGTTCGGCATCGAGCTGAAGAACGGGCCGACCTTCACGGCCAAGGGGATCTCCACCGAGGACCGCACCGCCGCAACGAGGTCGATGTAGCGCTGCTCGACCTCTGGCGACGTGAGGTTCGGGTCGGCCGCCACGTAGTAGATGTTGAGCTCCAGGGCATCGGCCCCGGCGTCGCGGATCAGCTTGGCGTGCCGGACCCACCCGCCCTTCGACGCTCCGTTGAGGCTGCCGATGACCGGGATCTCCAGCTCCTCCTTCGTCTGCTCCAGGTGCCGGACGTAGGCGTCGGGGCCGATGTTGTAGTCCTCGAGTTCCGGCACGTAGGTGATGGCTTCGGGGAAGCTGTGGGCCCCGGCTTCCAACATGCGGTCGATCTCGATCTCCTCGTGCTCGATCTGCTCTTCGAACAAAGACTGCATGACCACCGCGGCGGCCCCCGCGTCCTGGAGCCGCTTCAGCGTGTCGATGCGCGAGGAGAGCGTCGAGGCCGAGGGCACGACGGGGTTCGCCAGCTCAAGCCCCAGGTAGCGCGTTCTCAGGTCGGCGCTCATCCCTCAACCTCCTCCTCCTCCTCGGCGGGCGCTCCGAGCCCGTGTTCGTGTTCCTCCATCTGACCGGGGGGATGCCGTTCGACCCCGGCGAGCTGCTGGTACAACCTCCAGCGCTCCTCTGCGTCAGCCTGGGCCAACTTCTGAAGCTCCGCGTGCTCCTCCGGCCGAGACCGGGCCAGCATGGCGAACCTGGCCTCCTTGGCCTGGAACTCCCTGACGGGGATGGTGGGAGCCTTGCTGTCGAGGCGCAGGGGGTGCCGCCCGTCCACGATGTCGCGCGGGTCGTACCGGTAGAGGGGCCAGAACGCGGACTTCACGGCGTCGGCCTGGTGGCTCATCGAGGTGGACATGTCGATCCCGTGGGCGATGCACGTGCTGTAGGCGATGATCAACGAGGGTCCGCGCCACGCCTCCGCCTCGGCCAGGGCCTTGATGGTTTGGGCGTTGTCCGCTCCCAGGGCCACCTGCGCCACGTAGATGTTGCCGTAAGCGGCGGCGATCATCCCGAGATCCTTGCGCCCCACGGGCTTGCCGGCGGCGGCGAACTTCGCCACCGCCCCGCGGGGCGTGGCCTTGGACGCCTGTCCGCCGGTGTTGGAGTACACCTGCGTGTCCAGGACCAGGACGTTCACGTCGCGCCCGGTGGCCAGGACGTGATCCAGCCCTCCGAACCCGATGTCGTAGGCCCACCCGTCGCCCCCCACGATCCACACGCTCTTGCGGACCAGGGCGTCGGCCACCGCCAGCAGGTTCCGGGCCTCGTCCGCCTGGACCGCCTCCAGGCGTCGCTTCAGTTCCGCAACCCGCTCCCGCTGGTCGTGGAAGGCGGCCTCGTCCGTTTGCTCGTCCGAAAGGATCGCCCCGGCCAGGTCCCGTCCCACCTCAGGCCCGAGCTTCTCCACAAGCTCGCGCGCGTACGCGGCCTGGTGGTCGACGGCCAGGCGCATCCCCAGCCCGAACTCCGCGTTGTCTTCGAACAGCGAGTTGGACCAGGCCGGCCCCCGACCGTCGCGGTCCTTGGTCCACGGCGTGGTTGGCAGATTCCCTCCGTAGATCGACGAGCAGCCGGTGGCGTTCGCGACGAGAATCCGGTCCCCGAACATCTGTGACAGGAGCTTGAGGTAGGGGGTCTCACCGCACCCGGCGCAGGCCCCGGAGAACTCGAACAGCGGCTCCAGCGTCTGCGAGCCCTTGATCGACGCCACCTTGACGTCGCGCTTGTCGGGCGGCGGGATCGTGAGGAAGAACTCGAAATTGGCCCGCTCCTGCTCGAGATGCTCGAGCTTGGACTCCATGTCGATCGCCTTGTGCTTGACCTCCTCCTTGCTCTTGGCCGGGCAGACGTCCACGCACACGCCGCATCCGGTGCAGTCGTCCGGGGCCACCTGGATCGTCATCCACAGGCCCGGGTTCTCCCGGTCCCGCCACTCCTTGTGCTGGAACGATTCCGGCGCATGGTCGGCCGCGATGGGCTCGTAGACCTTCATCAGGATTGCAGCATGGGGGCACACCAGCGCGCACTTCGCGCAGTCGATGCAGATGCTCGGGTCCCAGATGGGGATCTCGTGGGCGATCGACCGCTTCTCCCATCTCGCGGTGCCGGTGGGGAACGTGCCGTCCACCGGAAGCGCCGAGACCGGCAGGAGGTCGCCCTTTCCGGCGATCATCATGGCCGTGACCCGCTGCACGAAGTCGGGGGCCTCGGGGGGGACCGGCGGGAGCCGGTGGAGGTCGCCGGCGACCTCGGCCGGGACCTTCACCTCGTGCAGGCCCTCCAGGGCCTTGTCCACGGCCGCGTAGTTCATCTCCAGCACGGCCTGGCCCCGCTTGCCGTAGCTCCTCTCGATGGACCGCTTGATCCGGGCGATGGCATCCCGCTGCTCGAGCACCCCGGCCAGGGCGAAGAAGCAGGTCTGAAGGACGGTGTTGATGCGGGCGCCCAGGCCCACTTCATGCGCCACCTTCTGGGCGTCCACCACGTGGAACTTCAGGCCCTTGTCGATGACCTGCCGCTGCGTCTCGACGGGGAGCTTCGCCCACACCTCGTCGGGCCCGTACGGGCTGTTCAGCAGGAATGTTGCGCCAGGCTCGGCCACCCCCAGCACGTCCATCCGCTCCAGAAAATGGAACTGGTGGCAAGCCACGAAGTTCGCGCGGTTCACCAGGTATGTGGAGCGGATGGGCCGCGGCCCGAACCGCAGATGCGACACGGTCATCGATCCGGCCTTCTTCGAGTCGTACACGAAGTAGCCCTGGGCGTACAGGTCGGTCCCCTCGCCGATGATCTTCACCGAGCTCTTGTTGGCGGACACCGTGCCGTCGGCGCCCAGGCCGAAGAACACCCCGCGCACGACGTCGTCGGCCTCGGTGGAGAACGACCGGTCCACTTCCAGGCTGGTGTGGCTCACGTCGTCGTAGATGCCCACCGTGAAGTGGTTCTTGGGCTCAGGCTTGGTCAGCTCGTCGAACGCGGCCTTGGCCATGGGCGGGTCGAACTCCTTGGACGACAGGCCGTACCGGCCGCCGATGACCCTGGGCATGGCGGGGAACCTCCCGGCGGCCACCTCTTCGGTCAGGGCCGTGACGACGTCCTGGTACAGCGGCTCGCCGGGGGCACCGGGCTCCTTGGTCCGGTCGAGCACCGCCACGGCGTTCACCGTGCGCGGGAGCGTCGCCGCGAAGGCCCGGGCGGAGAAGGGCCGGAACAGCCGGACCTCAAGGACCCCGACCTTCTCGCCGCCTGGGGTCAGGGCCTCGACGGTCTCCTGTACCGCCCCGACTCCCGAGCCCATCAGCACGACCACCCGTTCGGCCTCTGGGTCGCCCGTGTAGTCGAACAGGTTGTAGCTCCGGCCGGTGGCCTCGGCGAAGCGGTTCATGGTCCGCTGCACCATCTGGGGGGTGATGGCGTAGAAGGGGTTCGCCGCCTCCCGGGCCTGGAAGAACACGTCGGGGTTCTGGGCAGAACCCCGGAGCACCGGGTGGTCGGGGGACAGGGCCCGCTCCCGGTGGGCCCGGACCAGGTGGTCGTCGATCAGGGTCCGGATCACCTGGTCGTCCACGGCCTCGATGACGTTCACCTCGTGTGACGTCCGGAACCCGTCGAAGAAGTGCAGGAACGGCACCCGAGCCTCCAGCGTGGATGCGTGGGCGATCAGGGCCAGGTCCTGGGCGGCCTGGACCGAAGACGAAGCGAGCATGGCCCACCCGGTGGACCGGGCCGCCATCACGTCGCTGTGGTCGCCGAAGATCGACAGCGCGTGGGTGGCGATGGTCCGGGCCGCCACGTGGAAGACGGTTGCGGTCAGCTCGCCGGCGATCTTGAACATGCTGGGCATCATCAACAGGAGCCCCTGGGAGGCCGTGAACGTCGTGCACAGGGACCCCGCTTGGAGCGCGCCGTGCAGTGCCCCCGCCGCCCCGCCCTCGCTCTGCATCTCGACGACCTGGGGGACCGCGCCCCACAGGTTCGGCTTGCCCCCCGCCGACCACGCGTCGGCCAGCTCCCCCATGGCCGATGAGGGCGTGATGGGGTAGATCGCGATGACCTCGCTCGCCTTGTGGGCGATCCTCGCGGCCGCCTCGTTGCCGTCGACCGCGATCAGCTTGCTCTTCCCGTTCATCCGGTTCACCGTCCGCGTACTGACGAGAAGGCGGGGGCGCCGCGCGCCCCCGCCCTCGGGTCAGGCCGTTCGCGTCTTACTTCAGGATGGGGTACCGCTGCACGAGCGGGACCTTCTCCCAGTACTTACCGAGTCCCAGATATCGGCCGGCACCCACGTAGGCGATCCCCGCCAGGACGATCGCGTACACGACATGGTCGTCCACGAACGGGTTGAACTCAGGCCAGACCGCCGTGGCCGTGTAGAAGATGGCCAACCAGACGATCCCGCCGATGGCCGCCAGGCGGATCCCGATCCCGAAGATCAGGGCCAGCCCGATCAGCAGCATCGACAGCATGTAGACCCACTCCACCCAGACCTGGCCAGCCAGCCCGTCGTACAGGCCCTTGAACGGGCCCCTCAGCGCGAACTGGAGGACGCCGTCGGTCGGGGACCCGCCGTTCACCCATGCGGCCGGGCCGAAGAAGTCGATCGCCCCCGTCTCGGGGTTCCTCCCGGTCGCGAACCCCAGCGCGAAGGCCTTGTCGAGGAAGGCCCACAAGAAGATCCAGCCGATCGCGAGGCGAGCCAGCCCCCAGACGACCGCGCCCTTCACGCGCTTCACGGGCTCGGCGATCACTCCCCCGTTCGGCTTGGTGACCGTGGCCTCCGGAACGAACGTCTTGACATCCATAGCATCCCCCTTTCCCGTCTGAGGCAGCATGCAACGGAAGCTTCGGCGGGACTTCTGCCGGGTGGCCCGGTTCGGGTAGGACCTTTCGGGACCGGCCGGGGACCTTCGGCCCGGGGCGTGCCTAGGCCGGGGTCCCGGGGGTGGTGGTGTGCCTGGCCAGGTAGGCGGCGGCCTCGGCCCGGCGGGCCACCTCGAGCTTGGACAGGATGCTGGAGACGTAGTTCTTCACGGTCTTCTCGGCCAGGTGGAGCTCGTCACCGATCTCCCTGTTGGTCTTGCCGTCGGCCACGAGCGACAGGATCCGCTCCTCCTGGGGCGACAGCCGGGCGAGCTTCTCGTCCCTCAGGAGGTGCTTGCCCCTTCTCAGGCGGTCCAGGACGGCGCTTGTCACGGCGGGGTCCAGGAGGCTCTCGCCCTTTCCCACCGTCCGGATGGCCCGGACAAGCTCGCCTCCCTTCACTTGCTTGAGCACGTAGCCGGCGGCCCCGGCCATGATCGAGGCGAACAGGGCCTCGTCGTCGGCGAACGACGTCAGCATGACCACCGCCGTCTTGGGGTGGCGGGCCCGGATCTCCCGAGTGGCCTCGATGCCGCTCCCGTCCACCAGGCGCACGTCCATGACCACGACGTCGGGCCGGGCCCGGTCGGCCTCGTCGATGGCCTCCCGAACCGAGGAGGCCTCGGCGGTGACGATGATGTCGTCGGTCGCCTGGAGCAGGGCTTTCACGCCGCCCCGGACGACCTCGTGATCGTCGTCCAGCAG
>JBOGVI010000471.1:0-4387 GCA_050692695.1 Actinomycetota bacterium | reverse complement strand
GCGCTACTCTCCTCATGGCCTGGGCCTCCTTCCGGGCGACTGCGAGGTCGCCAGCAGGATGGCTCAGGCCGCTACGCATTTACAGGAGGATAGAGACGTCACCTTGTCGCTCGATGGTGCGCAGCTTCCTGGCGTCATTCTCATCCTTCTGCTGTTTGGTCTCCCGTTGGTCGGCTACGTCGCGTTGGTCCGAAGGGCCGTCGGATCGGTCCTGACGGGCCTCGCCTTCGTGGTGCTGACAATCGGGGTTCAGATGTACGTGACGGCACGATGGGAAGCAGGCTCTTCTACAGCTCCGCTTGGGTACCTCTCGTTGCTGATCTACGGTCTCATTGTTCTGGTAGCGAGCGTGCTGTTGGAGACGATCCTGGTCTACGTGACGAGCCGCACGGCAGTGGATCGAGGAGAGACTGAGGATTCGTCCAACTCGTCTGTCCAGCCATAGGAGGCTCCGCATGACCCGCACGGCGTTGCAGGACGAGGAGATTCTCCGATGACTGGTGCCTCCAAGATGACGCGAGGCAGCCGGATCACCGCCCGGATCGGATGGGGCGTGGCGGTTCTCGCGATCCTGTATCTCCTCTTTGCGGTGGTCATCGCGCTGGTGGTTCCTGGTCATTGGGGAGACGTCGCCAAGATCTCGGGAGTGTGTCTTGCGACGGGTTTGATTGCCTCCTGGCTGATCCGGAAGCGTGCCCGCCAGGGATGAACTCGCTCAGTCACGGCGCGCGGGAGTCCGACTCGCGCGCGTCGGGTTCGAAGAGTGCAAGGGGTCCCTTCGGGGTCCCGTCAACGACGGGGAAACGACGGGAAGTGGCGGGGTTGCATGAGAACGAAAAGCCCTCCTCACAGGCCAGATCGGACCATCGCCGCAGGTCCGCGAACCCGCTCCGGCAACATTGCCAAGGTGGGGGTCGCGGGTTCGAGTCCCGTCGTCCGCTCCAGAGAAACCCCAGGTCAGGGCCGGTGCGAGCCGGCCCTCTGTCATGTGCGGTGCCGTCCGGCGAGCCAGGGGTCCCGTCGGGGTCCCGTCTCGTACACGACTTCGTGACGGGGCGGGCATAAAGCCTGGGAGGTCTCCGGGACGCCATGGATCTCGGCTCGGGACCCCGGCGCGGCTGCTCCTCCGTGTCCATCAAGAGGATGCCTTGCGGAAAGCCGTCGACAAGCGAGGTCAGGACGTCCGGCACGCGCGTGATTTGCCCAGCCGCCTGCTTCTCACCGACTCGGAATGCAGGGACGACCATCCGCCCGTCCGGGTCCAGGCGGCCCTCCGGAGTGCGCGTGAGTCCACCGCACGTCGCGTCTTGCTTGCGTCGCTCTAGTACCCCTGAGCGGGGCGATGGAATTGAGCTGACGACGCAAGACCAGCTGCCGGTCATTCGAATCGATCCCTTAGGACCATGACGAAGCTGCCGAGTGAGATTGAGATAGACGCAAGCGCTGACGGTGACCCTCTCGAAGGAGCCTGGATACAGCTAACGCAGCGGATGACCGCAAAGAACGATTTCAACCTCTTGATCGGGCCCACAGACGTGACTGGCCGGATCGTGGTCCGAGCCGAGGAGCTCGTGCGCCAGATCGAGGGCAGCAGAGACCTAGCGCCGATGGACTATGCGAGCCTGGAGTCGTGGGACGGGTTGATCGATGTTGTCGCTCTCAACCGCGAAGGTGCGAACCGCGTGCTTGCGGCAGTCGAGATCTGGGGAACTGGCGTCGCGCTCAAGTCGGATGAGGACGTCAGGCGTCTGGAAGCCTACGCGCGGAGGCTCGAGGCGATGGAGGGGCAGGTTCTCACGGTCGACGTTAGGGAGCCCCCTACGGTGGGCGTGCGCGTGGAGACGCGCGCTACCCTCGCGGAGCGTCGAGATAGGTTCCGCGAAGGCGTTTAGCTTGCGATGCAGCAGCCGGAGCGCTGCGGTGTATGCGCGTTGGGTGAAGAAACTCAATCGCGAGCGAGATCGTTGCCTTCGCTCGTACGAGTCGTCGTTGCTCCGGTGCGAGTGCGCTATGCAGCTGTCGCCCCTGAAGGGTGCCAGAAGTCCAAATTCCATCACGCGGCCGGCTCGTACTCGTGGATGAGCCCGCCCAACACGTCGCCGCGGCGCAACCCGACGCCGGTCCGCTCACGTCGATGATCGTGATGTGGCTCTGGAGTTTCGAGGCCGAGCCCGCGATGAGGTCGCGCTCGGTTGTAATGGATGGCGTAGCGGCGAAGGACACGCTCGAGGTGTCTTCGCCCCCAGATCAGAGTCCAATCTAGGCACGCATCTCGCGCTGATCGCACCCATCGCTCGGCAAAGGCGTTCGCGCGTGGAGCCCGGAACGGGGTGAGGATCGGCTCCATGCCCTCGGTTCGGAACACCTCGTCGAAGGGACCGGAGTACTTCGAGTCGCGGTCGCGGATCAAGAACCTCGCCGGCTCCTCTCGCTCGCCCAGCGATGGAGCGAGATTGCGGGCTTGCTGGGTCACCCAGGCCGAGTCTGGGTGCGCTGTTACCCCGGCCAGATGAACGCGGCGCGAGAGAGCTCGATGAGAACAGGGGTTGGGAGTGGGGGTCGTATTGGCCTTGTCGATGGGGGAGGGTTCCGGTCTGGTGGGAAAGGCCCTGGAGGAGGCCATCCACGGAAGCGCCCTCGGGGCGATCATCGGGGTCCTCCAGTGGCTCGCGCTGCGGGCCCCGGGTCCCCGGAGCGCGGTGGTGGGTCCCCGTCAGGATGGCGGCTGGTCCATCGGGGCGGCGACGGGGGACGCGATCGGCTACTTCACCGGCGGGCCCTTCGACCTCATCACCGGCATCGTCGTGGCCGCCGCGGTCACAGGAGCCGGCCTGATAATGGTGCTACGACCCCGAGGCCAGGTTCCGTTTTCAACAGGAGGTCCGGCCACAAATCGGGAGCGCGGCACCGGGGTGAACTCGATCGTGAATTCGCCAGTGAGCGCTCCTCGCAACCCGGATCGCCTTGGGAAGGGAACTGACGGCGGGACCCACCTATTCGTCCCTCCCCGGTTGTTTGGGCATTGAGGATTCGAGACTCCAGCCGCCTTCGATCCCCAACGTTGGCCGCCCTTACCTCCTCGGCGACCACTACCCGGTTGGGCTGGTATCACCAGAGTGGAGGTGATTGCCGGCCGCACCAACTGGTGCCGCGCCACGTTAGAGGGCTATCCGCTTCCCGAAACTGCGCCGCCAGCCGAATCGGGCTGCCCAGTACCCGCACATGCCGTGCACCCCGGCCCCTGGGGGGTCGAGGCCGAGCAGACGTACAGGCCCCTGGGCGGGGGTGGGGATCAAGCTTAGCGAGGGTCCCCCGACCAGCTCGAGGATGTCGTTGGCTCCGCCGGCGATGTCACCTCCCACGCAGTTGGGGGTGCGGGCTTCCAGGTCGGCCGAGGTGAACACCCGCCGGGCCAGCACCCGCTGGCGGAAACCGGGGGCGAAGCGCTCGATCTGCGCCTCGATGCGCTCGGTCATGTCCACCGTGGAGCCGTGGGGAACGTGGCAGTAGGCCCACGCGGTGTGCTTCCCCCTCGGAGCACGGCCGGGGTCGAAGAGCGACTGCTGGGCCACCAGGACGAAGGGCTTCTCGGGGTGCTCGCCCCGGCCCACTCCCGCCTCGGAGGCGGCGACCTCCTCCAGGGTCCCTCCCACGTGGACCGTCCCCGCCTGCAGGCACTCTTGCGCCTTCCAGGGGATCGGACCGTCTGGCCCGTAGTCGACTTTGAAGGCGGCCGGGCCGTAGCGGAAACGCTCCAGCCGGCGGCGGTACCGGGTGGGGAACCGCTCCCCGGCTATTCGGGCTACCTGGCGGGGGTCCAGGTCGAACCCTTGGGGAAGTGCTGGCAATCCGTCGGGGCGGTCGGACGGTATTACTTGGGTGGGGATCCGTTCCCGGCCCGAGCGACGGACGACGAGGGTCGAGGGGATAGTGGAGGCGGTCCGGTTCATGGAGGTGGTCGCCATGGGAAGCAACGTCGTGGTACGTCGGCTCGTCATCATCGGTGTGGTTGGTCTCTTGGTGGCGGGTGGTGGGGCCCAGGTGGCCTCCGCGCATCGAACCCCGCTCTCGGTGGAGATCGTCTCCGAGCAGGCCTCGCTGGCGCCCAACGGCAGTTCGATGACCTTCGTCATCTCCACCGTGTGCGACAGGACGTGGACGATCGTGGAGGCCAGCGTGACCGCGACCCAATCGCAGGCCTCCGGGACCGGCCCCTTCACCCCCACATGCGGCCGGATCCCCTACAACGTCCAGGTGACGGTGCCGGCCACAAGCGGCACGTTCGAGACGGGGCCGGCAGACGTGACCGCCCGCCTGGTGGTCCAGCAGGGCCCGACGAAGCGGGCTCAGGACTCGGCGACCCTTCGGGCCCGGCCCAACGTGTCCG
>JBOGVI010000470.1:0-1777 GCA_050692695.1 Actinomycetota bacterium | reverse complement strand
TGGTGGGAACCGGCACGAGCCTCCACGCGGCGGAGCTCGGAGCGGCCATGCTCCACGAGGCCGGCCGCGCCGCCCAGGCCGCCCCGTCGATGCACTTCATGAACTGGGCGCCCCCCGTCGATCACCGGGACGGTGTCATCTTGATCAGCCACAACGCGGGCCAGGAGACGGCCTACGCGGCCGCCGCATACTCGATGGCCAAGGACGCGGGCGTGCGGGTGCTGGCCATCACGCGGCAAGGGGGCGACATGCCCGATGCAATAGAGACCGTTCCCAAGGAGACCTCGCAGACCTACACGGTGAGCTACACGACGGTGCTCCTGAAGTTGGCCAAGATGGCCTACGCCCTCGGTGCCGACAGCCTGAACCCGGACGCGATCGCCAGGGTCCCGGCGGCGGTGCGACACGCCCTCGAGCTCCCGGACATCGACCGGATCGCCATCCCCCGGCGACTCGTCCTGATCTTCGGCGAGGGACCGGCTTCGATCACCGCCCGTGAGGGGGCGCTGAAGATCCGCGAGGCCTCCCGCTTCCTGGCCGAGGGATACGACGTCGAGTACCTCCTGCACGGCTCGGCAGTGCCGCTCACCCCCGACGACCACCTGATCGCCCTGTCTCCCCCGGACACGAACGGTCTGGTCGAGGCGGTGTCGAGGGCGGCGGGGAGCGAGGGCCTCCACGTCACGGCCCTGGCCGAGACCGCGGACCTCCCCCCCATCCTGGCCCAGATCCCCCTCACGGTCCGGCTCCAGCTTCTGGCCCTCCGGTTCGCCCTCGAGCGGGGGCAGGACCCGGACCGCGTGATCATCGGGGCCTGGGACGACGAACGGCTGTGGCGGATCGGCTCGCCCTAACCTGAGCCCTCAGCCCGCGGTGGCCCGACGGCCGGGGCGACGCACGATCAGATCGCCCACGGCGGCGAACTCCCGCTCCCCCACCCGGGCCCGGACCAGTGTGCCATCGTCGTTCGGCTCCGTCTCCAGGACCTCCGCCTCCCGGTACAGACGTGCGATCAGCTCGTCGCGGCCGTAGGGCACCAGCAAGGTCACCTCGACCGGCGGCCGCGGGATGGCCGCCGCGACCCGTTCGACCAACAGGTCGAGGCCCTCGCCGGTGAGCGCCGAGATGCGCACCGCGTCGGGGAACCGCCGAGCGGTCCGCTCCCGCTCGACCCCGGAGAGGAGGTCGGCCTTGTTCATCGCGAGGACCTCGGGGATGCTGCCCGCCCCAATGTCCCCGAGCACCGTTCGAACCGCCTCGATCTGGTGCGCCACGTCGCTCGACGAGGCATCCGCCACGTGCAGGACGAGGTCCGCGCGCGTCACCTCCTCGAGGGTCGATCGGAACGCCTCCACCAGGTCGTGGGGCAGCTTGCCCACGAATCCCACCGTGTCCGACAGGGTGGCGTGCCTCCCCCCCGGCAGGGCGATCCGGCGAGTGGTGGGATCCAGCGTGGCGAACAGCTGGTCCGCGACCAGGACGCCGGCCTCGGTGAGCCCGTTCATCAACGTGGACTTCCCGGCGTTCGTGTACCCGGCGATGGCGGCTTGGGGGATCCCTGAGCGTTCGCGGCGGGACCGCTTCACGTCGCGGGTCCGGGCCAGGTCCTTGATGTCTCGGCGGAGCTTCGAGATCCGGCGCTTGATGTGCTGCCGGTCCACCTCGAGCTTGGTCTCGCCGGGACCGCGCGTCCCGATCCCACCGCCGAGGCGGGACATGGCCTCGCCCCATCCCCGGAGGCGAGGAAGGAGGTAGTTGAGCTGGGCCAGCTCCACCT
>JBOGVI010000469.1:0-3771 GCA_050692695.1 Actinomycetota bacterium | reverse complement strand
GGATCTCGGACATCGAGATCTCCTACCCCGGATCGAGCGGGGGCGATCCGGCTCGGCCTATCGTTTGGGCGGGAGCGAGCGCGCATACGACGCGCCGAGCGTGACCAACTTCACGAGCTGACGCCTGGTCCGCACGTCCTCCGGGGCGACCCGGAGCCACCCCTGCATCGACCGGCCGCGCATCTCCATGGGGCGAGCGTCGGTCTTGGCCACGAGCCGGTCCGACAGTGTGGGATCGACCCGAATCAACACGCCACTCTGGCCGCTCGCGGCGACGGCCGTGTTCTCCCCGATCAAGAAGGCGAGCCCGCCGACATCTTCCGCTCGGTCAGGCCGGCCTCGCCGCCGAGCAGCTCACGGATCCGCGCGACCAGCTCCTCGTCGTACGCCACTCGCTCGATCGTACGTCCCGGTCCGATCTTCCTGCGTACTCATCGCCGACCGCGAAGGGCGGTCACGGCCGCCCGGCAACCTGCACCAAACCGGGTCCGGTTCCGGTCACCTGGGGTTGCGAGTGGATGCCGGCGACGACCGCGAGGCCTGGGCCGGTGCCGGTGACCATCGGATCCGCGTAGATCCGGGGAAGGTCCGAGGCCCGCACGGCCTCCCGAGCCAGCCTGCTCAGGCCCGGCCCCGTGCCGGTGACCGCAGGTTCCGAGTAGAGCCGCGGGAGGGTCGCGGCCTGGGCGACCTGGATCAGGCCAGGCCCCGTTCCCGTGACGATGGAGCTCGACGCGGCCGTCCCTCCCCCCGCGTGCTCGGACGCGCGCTCGTCTCCCCGAACCGCCAAGGTGAGCGCGACCGCGCTCATGATCAGCGCAGTCACGGCGATGGCGGACATCGCCGCGGCCCAGACGGTGAACACCGTCGGACGGGCTAGGACCCCGATCGTTCCCGCCTTCGTGCTCATGGCTCCTCCCTTCGAGCTCGATAGCTCTCCTGAGCTCGAGGGTAGGGGGAGCACCCACGCGAGGAATCCCCGAAATCCGTACCGATTGACGCCAGGGCCCAGTACACGCAAGTCGGGAGCGCGTCAGGAGCCGGAGGGGCCGGGCCGGAGCCGCGAGGCCAGCTCCGTGCGGGAACGGATGCCGAGCTTGCGATAGATCCGCTTGAGTTTGACACCGGCGCCCGGCCTGCTCTCGTGGCCACTGCGGCCCTCGGGAGGAGGTCCGGATCATGCTCGGTGGAGCTGGGGGTCGTGGAGCAGCGGTCGCCTCGACCGGTGGAGATCATGTCCGGGAGGGCGGCGCGCGTGAGCGGCGTCGTCGCGCGGCAGTGGATCTCGATCAGGCGGTCGATGCGTTCGGGCGAGATCTCGACGAACGGGCCATAGCGTTGAAACCAGCGTCGTTGACCAGCACCGCGAGCTCGGACTCGCTCTGGATCGACGAAGCGACGGCATCGATGCCACCGTCCTCGGACAGGTCGGCGATGAGGACGCGGGCCGAGACGCCGTGCTGCTCACGCAGACGCTGGGCCAGGGCCTCGAGTCGGTCGGCGCGTCGGGCCATCAGGACGACGTCGTACACCGACGAGGCGAGGCGGGGCGCTCTGCGTGGGTTGCGCCGACGCCCGAGGACGCTCCGGTCACCAGGGCCACCGAGCGTGCGTCTGACCGTTGGCTCATGAGCTCACCCTATTCGGCAGAGCCTGGGCGAACAGGATCGCTTCCTGGGTCGATCTGGACGCACGACCGCGACGATCGAGGACCAACCCCAACGCCGAGGCGTACCGGCCCGCCGCCTCGATCGGTACGGATTTCGGGGATTCCTCGCGTCGCCGGTCCCCCTAGCCTCGGGCTCACGATCGGTACCTGGGTGAGAGGAGGGAACCATGGGCACGAAGGCCGAACGATCAGGGTCTCAGCCCGGCCGGCGGGGTTCACGCTCTGGACCGCGGTTGTGTCCGCCCTGGCCGCCGCGGCGCTGATCATGAGCGCGGTGGCGCTCACCGTGGCGGCGCGCGATCGCGCGGTCACCGGTGTGGCGGGCGGCGGCATCCACGAGGCGGCGAGCACCGAAGCGCCGCTCTGGGACGCGGGCAAGCTCGCAGCCATGCAGGGCCGCGTTCTCGCCGAGAGCGTTCGGAGCGAGGGATACGCTCCGCTCTGGGACGAGGGCAAGCTCGAAGCGATGAAGGGCCGCGTGCTCGCCGAGAGCATTCGGATCGAGGATCCCGCTGTGCTCTGGGACCCGGGCAGGCTCGAGGCCATGGAAGGCCGTGTTCTGGCCGGGTAGCTCCAGGTTCGAACCGGCAGGTCGCGTTCAGGTTCACGAGTGGCCGGGAGGACCTGAGCGCGCCGGCCGTCTGGGATCCTGCAACAGGGCTCGGACCGCCGTCCTTAGAATCCTGTCGTCAACCGACGCTGGGAAGGTGCGTTGACCGAAGACGTCATCGGGCGCGAGTCCGAACTCGCGATCCTCGACCGCTTCCTGGACTCGATCCCGACCGGCCCGACTGCGCTGCTCCTGTTCGGTGAACCCGGCATCGGGAAGACCACCGTATGGAGGGAAGGGCTGGCGAGTGCCCTGCAACGGGGCTACCGCACGCTCTCATGCGGCCCGGTCGAGGCGGAGACGCGTCTTTCCTACGCCGCCCTCGGTGACCTCCTCGAGCCGGTCCTCGAGGAGGCGCTTCCAACCCTGCCGGAGCCGCAGCGCCGGGCCCTCGAGGTAGCCCTCCTGCGGGCCCCGAGTTCGGGCGCCCGGGCCAACCAGCGGGCCGTCTCCCTGGCCGTCCTGGGATGCCTTCGGTCGGTGGCCTCCACCACCCCCGTCGTCGCGGCCATCGACGACATCCAGTGGATGGACCTTCCTTCTGTCCGGGTGCTCCAGTTCGTCGTGCGCCGTCTCAAGGGCGACCCGGTCGGCTTGATATCCGCCGCGCGAGGCACCGACGGCGCTGAAGATCCCCTGGGCGTCGCCCCATCCTTCGCAGGGGATCGCGTGCATCGGATCCACATCGGGCCGCTGTCCGCGGAGGCGATCGAACGAGTGATCCGCGACAAGGTGGCCGATGGCTTCCCCCGAACCACGCTCCTCGGCCTCCACGAGACCTCGGGAGGAAATCCATTCTTCGCCCAGGAGATCGGACGCGCGCTCCTGCGTCGTGGAGGTGAGATGGCGGCCGGCGAACGGCCCCCGATCCCCGAGCGGCTTCAGGAACTCGTCGAGGACCGCCTCGAAGGGCTTCCCGCCCAGACCCTCGAAGCGCTCGAGGTCGTCTCGGCCCTGTCGGCACCGACGCTGGATGCGATCGCTGCCGCGACCGATCCTTCCGAGGTCGACCGTCGCCTGGAGCCGGCGCTCAAGAACGGCGTCGTCGAGGGCGTCGGCGACCGTCTTCGGTTCACCCACCCGCTCCTCGCGTCTGCCGTATATCAGAAGATCCCGCCGGCTCAGCGTCGCGAGCTGCACGCGCGGCTCGCGACGATCGTCGGCGATCCGGAGGAACGAGCCCGCCACCTGGCTCTGTCCGTCGAGGGCCCGGACGTCGCCGTCGCCGCCGCCCTCGAGGAGGCCGCCCTGCTGGCCTCCTCCCGGGGAGCGCCGCAATCCGCGGCCGAGCTCTGGGAGATGGCCCGCCGCGCCACGCCGCGGGACCGAGGCGAGGACCTGGTGCATCGGACCCACCAGGCGGGCGTGGCTCACTACGAGTGCGGGGACATCTCGCTGGCGCGGAGCGTCCTGGAGCACGCGGTGGACCTCTCGATGGCCGGGCCGGTTCGGGGCCGCGTGCTGCTGGACCTGGGGATGGCCCTCGCCGAGA
>JBOGVI010000468.1:0-2672 GCA_050692695.1 Actinomycetota bacterium | reverse complement strand
CCTCACGCCTATCCGATCATGCCCGAGCCGCCCATCATGCCCGAGCCGCCCATCATGCCCGAGCCGCCCATCATGCCCGAGCCGCCCATCATGCCCGAGCCGCCCATCATGCCCGAGCCGCCCATCTGCCCCATCATCTGCATCATCTGGAGCATCTGGCCATGCATCGCTTCGCACTGCTCGCGGAGTTCGGCCGGCATCCGCCGGAGCATCTGCTGCATGGCTGCGGCGCGGCGCATCACGTCGCAGGCGGCGGTCATCTGACCCATCGTCTGCATGCCCTGGGGAGGCTCGGCGCGAGCAGCGCCGAGCGCGAGGCCGCCGCCAAGCGCGAGAAGCGAGGCCGTCAGCAGAGGGACGATCCACCCTGGCTTCATGACCGCACTCCTCCCCCCCGTCTCGTTCTCAGATCCAGCCTCTTCCCGTCCGTCAAGCTCGTGCTCCCCCTGAGAGTACTATGGTGCGTCGGAGTTGGTAGGGCGAGAGGAGATCGGCGTTGAGCCTTGCCTACGTCTCGTGGCCGGTGGACCCTCGCCTCATCCGAAGGAGGGGGGAACGGCCCAACGCGTGAGCCTTCCAGGCGTGCCCGACACGCATCACGGGCGCGAAGGTTCGGATCGCCATCGGGAGGATCGCTTAGGAAGTCGCTCCTCGAACTCTTCCTGGTCGATATCGCCTCGCGCGTAGCGCTCCTCCAGGATGCGCAAGGTGTTGCCTTCCGCTTGGGACCCCGGCTCACCGGATCCGCTGCCTCGTTCTCGCAACGCACGGATCAGGAGGGCAGCCCCGACGCCCAGGATCGCGAGGAGGACGATCCAGGCGAATATCGCCCATCCCCCGGCCCCGCAACACCAACCGAACATTCTGACTCCTTCGGTCCTACGCGCTACCACGGAGCATCGTACGGCACGGTTCCATCCCACCTGGCGTCGCACATCGACCGGCTTGCCGATCTCCCCACCGCGGCCGATGGGACTCAGGTCTTCGACAGCAGGATCGCTCCTCCGACTGCCAGGATGCCGGCGAGAGGATAGCCGGCGATCAGATCGTCCACGCCTGGAGAGACTAACGTGAAGACTCCCATGTGATGGACCAGGTGCTGCGCGAAGAGCACGACGCCCAGGGCCACGAGGGTCCACCCGATGACCCGGCGCCGGCGGTATTGGGCCAGCGTCAGCTTTTTCGTCTCGGCCTCACGCTGCGACGCCTGGGTCTCCCGAGCCCTCGCCTCGGCGGTCTTGTCCCGCCGTCTGGGTCTGGCCTTCGTGCCCCGTCGAACCTTCGATGCCGGCATCGATCCCGGTGCCCCGGTATCGGGCGCGCACCTCCCATTCGATCCTACTATGCCCCGACGGAGCGTAGTACCACGCCTAACCCGGCGCGGCCGCCCCTGAAGTGATCCCCAGGCGAGCGGCCCGGCGAGCGTTCCAGGTGAGGGACAGCAGGAGGGCGGCGAGCGCGAACGGGAAGAAGTAGCTGCGGAGCGCAATCAGCGCCACCGTGAACTGCGCGCCGAGGACGAGGGCGACGGTCGGGACGCAGCAGGCGAAGCCGGTGAGGAACCCGGGGATCGCGGCCAGGAGCCCGTTGAAGGCGCGGGTGCGGCAGGCCCGAGCGCACCGGACGAGGTGGAGGGCAACCGCCACGTTGGTCCCGACCAGGGCGCCTAGGAGGAGCCCGATCCCGAGGTTCACGGGCGAGACGAGGATCGTCACGTGGTTCAGCGGGTAGATCGCGGCCACGGGCTCGTAGTAGAAGGCCGCGATCTGCTTGAAGACCTTCGAGGTCCAGTCCGGGACGATGTGCACGGATGGCACGTCGACGAACCGAGTGAGGTCTGTTCCGGGCGAGATCACCAGGTTCTGGATCGCGAGCAGGTACACGACGAGATACCCCGCGGTCACGGTCGCCGCGATCCAGCGCTGCCGCCGGATCCGGAGCGCGTCGCCCACGAGGCCGGCGAGGCGGCTCACGGACCTCTCCGCTCGGTCACCCGGCCACCTCGGTGTGCGGGAAGAAAGCGACCCACGCGAACCACATCACGTCGTACGAGACGAGCCGTTGGAGACTTGTCCCGGTGAGTTGGCCCGCGACGCCGCGGCCCTCGGCATCGACGACCGACCCGGTTCGCCGTTCCAGGTACTCTCCCTGCCGGTCGCCGGGAGAGAGCTCAAGTGTCCGCGGCCCGGATCTGGCGAGGTACACCCGGGCGAGTTCGAGGGTCGGATCGTACAGGACCACCACCGGCTCGCCGCCCATCCGGGCCGCGACGACCCTCTCCCGCTTGACCAGGTCCTTCCGGACTGCCAGCCGAGGGTCGCCGAAGCTAGTGCCGACCTTCGCGCCGACGACGACCTCCTTGTCGTCGAACCGTGGGTCCTCGTGCATGACCGGGAAGAAGCGCGGCGAGCCTTCCCGGTAGTAGCCGGCGAGGGGATCATATGAGCCGTAGGGGTCGCTGCCGTAGTTCCTGATGTACCCGGTATCGGTGGAGAGGACCAGCGTGTCCGGATGAAGTGCACGCCACCGTCCCCACGTCGTCCACTCCAGTGGGGTCTCCTCGATGGACTCGCCCTGCGGGGTGAGGATCGACTGGCCCAAGATCTGTGGCCACCGGTTGTCGGTCTCGCGGTCGTACATCAGGAGGTTCGAGTTCACGAGGTCGCCGGAGG
>JBOGVI010000467.1:0-2329 GCA_050692695.1 Actinomycetota bacterium | reverse complement strand
GCCTACGACCCTCTGCTGGGCGACCGGCTCCTGCACTTCACGGCAGGGCCGAGGGGCTTCGTCGACGACGAGACCGGGAGCCGCTGGGATCTGTTCGGCCGCGCCGTGGGGGGACCGCTCCGGAGATCCCGCCTCCGGGCTCTTCCGGCGGTCGATCACTTCTGGTTCAGCTGGGCCGCGTTCTTTCCCGACACGGAGATCTACAGGTCGTAGTCGCTGAGGTCCCAGGTTCGAATCCTCAGAGGTGTCGTCGCCGACGCCTACTTCGGCCCGGGGAATCCTCGATCGAAACGCCCTGTCGCTGAAGGGCTTCCTCGAGAAAGGCGATGGCGCGCCGGGCCGCCTCCTCCGTCACAGGCGGATCAAGCGGCGGTTCGCTCCGGTAGGCCTTCCGATAAGCGTTCTTGAGACGGTGCAGCCGGTACCGATAAGGCTTGGGTACACGGTCCTGTTCGGTCACGTTAGGGATTCTCACTCAGGGGAGGGAGCAGTTGCGGCGCCGGCCGCCGTTCGATAAGAATCACAGAACAAGTTCATATGGCTTTGAGGTGGCCAGCGCGAGGGAAGGCATCCCGCGCGGCTGGTGAAAAGTGAAGCCGGTGGGAATCCGGCACGGTCGCGCCACTGTGACCGGGGAGCGAACCCGAGAGATGCCACTGGGACTGGGTCCCGGGAAGGCTCGGGGAGCGTTGATCCGGGAGTCAGGAGACCCATCTCGGGGCTGAAGGAGCCGTTCCTCGCTCGAAGGCGGCGGGCCCGATGGAGCCTCCGGCCGAGGGTCGGGGGCTTCCTTTCTTTCTGGAGCCTTCGCGCGGGAACGGCCGACTGGCCGCGCGTTCGGCCGGAGAGGAGGAAGCATGACAGGTCTTCCTGTGCCCTTTGTCCTCGCACTCACTCTCGTCGCCTCGGCGTGCGGCGGGCAAGAGGCAGGACCGAGAGCTGATCGAGCCGCCGACCCTGACGGGGCTTTCCCGGTCACGGTCAATGCTGCGAACGGGGAGGTCAGGATCGATGCTCGTCCCGAGCGTATCGTCTCCCTGTCGGCCACCAGCACGGAGATGCTGTTCGGCATCGAGGCCGGCGATCAAGTCGTCGCCGTTGACGACAACTCGAATTATCCGCCGCAGGCCCCCATGACGGACATCTCAGGGTTCGAGCCCAACGTGGAGGCCATAGCGGGGTTCGATCCAGATCTGGTGGTCGTGTCCGACGACATCAACGACCTGGTGAAGTCCTTGGAGGCTCTGGGCATACCGGTAATGGTCCATCCGGCGGCCGAGACATTGGATGACACCTACAGCCAGATCGAGCAGCTCGGAACGGCGACGGGGCGTGTAGGCGAGAGCGCGGAGCTGGTGGCCTCGATGACGTTCGAGATCGACGAGCTGACGGAGTCGGTCCCCGATTTCCAGCAGGCGCCGACCTACTATCACGAGCTGGACCAGACCTATTTCTCGACCACCTCGAAGACCTTCATCGGGGAGATCTACAGCCTGGTCGGTTTGGAGAACATCGCCGACGCGGCCGAGGAGGGCAATCCGTATCCGCAGCTTTCGGCGGAGTTCATCATCGACGCGGATCCCGATCTCATCTTCCTCGCCGACACCAAGTGCTGCGGCGTCAACGCCAAGAAAGTGGCAGCGCGGCCCGGGTGGGACCAGATCTCGGCCGTGAAGAACGGCGCCGTTATCGAGCTCGACGACGACATCGCGTCCCGCTGGGGCCCCCGCGTCGTCGATCTTCTCCGGGTCGTCGTCGAACGGACCTCCGAGCTTCAGCCCGTGGGGGGATGAGGGAAGCATCTGCGACACGACTCGGTCTGCCCTTGCTCCTCGCCGCCGTCGGGTGCTTGGTGGGCGCCGGGTTGCTGGGCGTGCTGGTGGGTCCCGTCACGATCGAGCCGACCTCAATACTGCGCGAGTTCGTCGACCGCCTCCCCCTGCTCGACGTGGCCTCGAAGCTTTCCGATCGAGAGGCGGCGATCCTTTGGGAACTTCGGGTGCCGCGTGTCGTCCTCGGGGGGCTCGTGGGGTCGATGCTGGCCATGGCCGGCGCCGCCTATCAGGGGGTGTTTCGCAATCCGCTGGCCGACCCGTACCTGCTGGGTGTGGCCGCAGGCGCCGGTCTGGGAGCCACCCTGGCCGTCGCCTACATACCTGGGCGCGCCACGTGGCCGGTTAACCCTCTGCCCCTTGCGGCGTTTCTGGGCGCTCTCGCCGGGGTCGGAGCAACATATCTCCTAGGTCGTTCTGGGAGCAGAATCCGAAGCACGGCAACGCTCATCCTCGCCGGCGTGGCCGTCGCCGCGTTCTTCACCGCCGCCCAGACG
>JBOGVI010000466.1:0-16072 GCA_050692695.1 Actinomycetota bacterium | reverse complement strand
GACGCAGCCGGTCGCGAGGGGATTCCGCCACTGGTGGAAGGATCCGTGGAGGAAGCCGAGGTTCCTGGAGGCGCTCACCTGGGCGTACCTCGCCTGGTCCATCGTGCCCGTGGCCATCGCTGTGCTGTTGTCGTTCAACGCGGGCCGCTCGAACACCACGTTCCAGACCTTCGGGCTCCGTTGGTGGCTCGACGATCCGGACGGCGAGTCACTGTTCCAGGACGAGGCACTGCGAACTGCCCTTACTCAAACCCTGAAGCTCTCGGTCATCACCATGCTCATCGCCGTACCGCTCGGCGTCTCGTTCGCCCTGGGCCTCGACCGCTGGCGGGGCCGGGGTTCCGGTCCGGCCAACTTCCTCATGCTCCTCACGTTCGTACTGCCGGAGATCATCCTGGGTGTAGCGATGCTCCTGGTCGTTCGGTTCCTCCTCACCTTCGTGCACCTGGGCACGACCGCGCAGGTCATAGGGCTGGTGACGTTCCAGATCTCGTACCCGGTGATCATCGTGCGGGCCCGGTTGCTGTCGATCGGGAAGGAGTACGAGGAGGCGGCCATGGACCTCGGGGCCCCTCCCAGGCAGGCCATCCGCCGCGTGTTGCTGCCGCTTCTGTACCCGGCGATATTCGCCAGCTTCGCGATCGTGTTCGCCGATACCGTCGATAACTTCGTCACGGTTCGGTACCTCTCCGGTCCGGCGTCGAGTGAGCCCCTTTCGCTAAAGATCTACACGGTGGCCCGGGGTGCGGCGACCCCCGCCGTTAATGCGGCCGCCACGTTCATGTTGGGTTCGTCGACCGTCGCCATCGCCCTCGGATACATCGCCTACCGCTACCTCTCGCGGGGGCAGCGCGCGGACGTCCAGGAGTTCGCGGCCCAGGTCTGAGCCTCCCGAGCTTCGAGCAGCCTGAGGTTGCAGCGGAGGAAGGCTAGGCGACCGTGACCGATTCGCCCACGGCGGTACCGTCGATCAGCACGCGGAGGGCGTCCGGCGGAAGGTGCACCGTGAGCGGCGTCCCCTGCGCGTACGGGAGCGCCTCGCCCTGGTTCTGCACCCAGGCCTGGAGGGTCTGTCCCGGGGCGAGGTGCACGATGACCTGCAGGATCGAACCCACGTAGACGACCCGCTCCACCATGCCCGGGACGCGATTCTGGCCCGTCGCGCCGTGCGCCTCCAGGCCCACCCGTTCGGGCCGGATGACGATCTTCGCGTCGCCCCGGGCGTCGCTCTCGCCCTGCCCCGCCAGGAGCTCGAACTCCCCCAGACGGATCCGGCATCGGCCACTCCCGTCGAGCCCTTCGGCCCGGGCGTCCATGAGGTTCGACACCCCGAGGAAGTCGGCCACGTAAACGGTCCTGGGCTCCTCGTACACCTCGTCCGGCGTCCCCACCTGCTCGACCTGGCCGTTCGACATCACGGCCAGCCGGTCGGACATGGTGAGCGCCTCCTCCTGGTCGTGCGTCACGTAGATGAACGTGATGCCGACCTCCTCCTGGAGAGCCTTCAGCTCGATCTGGAGAGCCTTGCGGAGCTTGGCGTCGAGGGCCCCGAGGGGCTCGTCCAGTAACAGGACCGCCGGGCCCAACACCAGGGCCCGGGCGAGCGCCACGCGCTGCTGCTGGCCGCCGGAGAGCTGCGACGGCCGCCGCTTCTCCAGGCCTTGGAGGCGGACCAGGGCCAGGGCGTCGTGAACCTTCCGTTTGATCTCCTGCTTCGATACGTCCTTGTACCGCAGGCCGAACGCCACGTTGTCGAACACGTTCAGGTGGGGGAACAGGGCGTAGTTCTGGAAGACGGTGTTGACGTTCCGCCTATGAGGCGGGACCTGGGCCATGTCCACGTCGTCCAGGAGGATCTGGCCCTCGTCGGGACGCTCGAACCCGGCGATCAGCCGGAGCGTCGTGGTCTTGCCGCATCCCGACGGCCCGAGCAGCGAGAAGAACTCGCCCGGACGCATCTGCAGGTTGATCCCGCCGACCGCCGTGATGTCGGCGAACCGCTTGACCAGATCGACCAGCTTGACCTCGCCTCCACCCATGTGGCGCAGGATAGCGCACCCCGCCCCCCGGTACGCCTGACGGCCTGGACACCTGGGAAGGCCCGTTTCGTGTGCATCCGAAGGATTACCACCGGCCATCTGACCTGTTGAACACGTACACACGCCAGTCGGAGGACTCAGTCACTCGCTTCGGGCGGGACCGGCCCGGCAGTTGTCGCGATCGTGGCCTATTGGGATAGGTTGATGTAGATGGACTTCTTCTCCAGGTAGTCCTCGACGCCTTCCTTGCCGAGCTCACGCCCGATACCGGACTGCTTGTAGCCGCCCCACGGCATCTCGGTGGGGGCGGGCTGCGAGTCGTTGATCCACACGATGCCGGCCCGCAGTGCCCGCGCCGTGTTGATGGCCTTCTTGATGTCGTTCGTCCAGACCGCCGCCGCCAGGCCGTAGTCGTTGTCGTTCGATAGCCGAACGACCTCGTCGATGTCCTTGAACGGGATGACCGACATGACCGGCCCGAAGATCTCCTCCCGGGCGATGGTGGCGTCGTTCGTGACGTCGGCGAAGATCGCGGGCGGCACGAAATACCCGTTGGCGAGCTTCGGATCGCTCGGCCGTTCGCCCATCACGGCGAGCTTCGCCTCCTTCTCCCCGATCTCGATGTACCGCTCGACCCGCTCCTTCTGCTCCTCCGAGACCAGCGGGCCCATCGTGGTGTCCTCGTCCAGGGGCGAGCCCAATCGGACCTGCCTGGCCCGCTCGCTCATGGCGGACACGGCGTCGTCGTAGATGGACTTCTCCACGAACACCCGCGACCCGGCCGAGCAGATCTCGCCCTGGTTCCAGAAGATGCCGTTACAGCTCCCCTCGATGGCCGAATCGAAGTCGGCATCGGCGAACACGATGTTCGGCGACTTGCCGCCGAGCTCGAGCGTCACGCGCTTCAGCGTGTCCGCGCCGCTCTTCATGATGATCTTGCCGACCGCTCGCGAGCCAGTGAACCCCACCTTGTCCACTCGCGGGCTCTCAACGAGCGGCGCGCCGGCCGTCTCGCCGAATCCCGTGAGCACGTGGACCACGCCGGTGGGCAACCCCGCCTCCTCCATGATCTTCGGGATCTCCAACGCGGTGAGGGGCGTCTGCTCCGGCGGCTTCAGGATGACCGTGCACCCGGCGGCGAGGGCTGGCGCCACCTTCTGCGTGGCCATCATCATCGGGTAGTTCCACGGGGTGATGCACGCCGCCACGCCCATGGGTTCCTTCACGACCAGGCTGATGGCGTCCGGACCGACCGGCGGGATCTCGCCGCCGATCTTCGTGGCCCAGCCGCCGTAGTACTCGAACATGAACGCGACCTCGGCGATGTCCTCGCGGGCCTCGGCGATGGGCTTGCCGCTGTCCAGAGCCTCCAGCTCGGCCAAACGCTCGTGCTCGCGGCGGGCGATGTCCGCGGCTCGAAGCAGGATCCGCCCCCGCTCACGTTCGCTGGTGCGCGGCCACCAGGCGCCCTCGTCGAACGTACGGCGGGCGGCGTCGATCGCCCGCTCCACGTCGGCCTTCTTCGAGTTGGGCCCCGTGGCCACGACCTCGCCGGTCGCCGGGTTGAACACGTCGAACCGCTCGCCGTCGAGAGCGTCAACCCACTTGCCGTCCACGTAGTTCTGGAGCTCCTGAGCCATGGAACGGAGAACCTCCGTCGATCGTGACCACATGAAGCTCAGTTCAGCCTACCTCCAACCGCGTGCCGAGTGGAGCCCGCGGGTGTGCGGCTGCGGGTCCCGCTGCGGCCGAAATCGGAGCCCGTTCAGCCGGGTCCGCCCATCGCCACGCCCGGCGGAACGTGAAGTCTCCATCCCGAGGCCCGCGGTACGCTCGCTCGATGGTCCGCACCACGACCGTTCAGGGTGACGGGGTCCGGCTCGCGGTCCGGGAATGGCCGGGCCACGGTCCCGCGTTGCTGCTCCTCCACGGGCTGGCGTCCTCTGCCCGCATCTGGGACCTCGTGGCGCCCAGCCTGGCCCGCCGGTTCCGCGTTGTCGCCTACGATCAGCGGGGCCACGGCCTCTCCGGCAAGCCCTCGAGCGGCTATGGGTTCGATCGAGTGACCGCCGATGCCGCCACGGTAAGCCGGGCGCTTGGCCTGGGGCGTCCCATCCTGGTCGGCCACTCTTGGGGCGCCAACGTCGCACTTCAGCTCACCGTCGACAGGCCCCGAATGGTGGCGGGCTCCTTCCTGATCGATGGCGGCTTCCTCAGCATGCGGGATCGGATGGATTGGAAGACGGCGCGCGCGACGCTGGCGCCTCCCGAGCTGAAGGGGATGCCGCTCGAGCAGTTCCGTCGGGGCATCCCCGCCTTCATGCGTGGCGCCCTGGAGGTGACGCCAGAGGTGGAGGCGGTGTTCCTGTCCCTGATGCGGGTGGACCGGGACGGAAACATCCACCCCCGTCTGTCGCGGACGAATCACATCCGGATCCTCCGGGCGCTGTGGGAGCAGGATGCCTTGAGCCTCCTTCGCCGGGTCCGGGTCCCAACCCTGGTGCTCGCGGTCCGTTCGGCCCCCGGCTCGGTGGACTCGGCCGGGTTCATGGAGGAGAAGGAGCGCGCCGCGAAGGTCGTGCGGCGGATCGGCGGCTCCGTGCGGTTCGAATGGATCGAGGGGATCCACGACATCCCGCTCCAGCGTCCGGAGGCGGTGGCCCGGCGGATCGAACGGTTCGCCCCTGCGGTCGTAGGATGAGCTCGTGATCACGTTCATCCTGATCCTGCTGTTGGTCGCCGCGGTCTTCGGGGTGCTCGGCGCCGTGCTGAAGGTCGCGCTGATCCTGGTGCTCTCCTTCGTCCTGGCCACGACGGTAATGCTGTGGGCCGGGTGGTGGTGGTTCCGGAACCGCATGCAGGCGTTCCAGCGCGAAGTCGAACTCGAGGCCCGGCGGCGGCAGGCCGTCGACACCAGGCCCGTGCGGAACGAAGCGGACGACGACCGACCCGAGCTCGGCGGCGGCCCGCCGAGCTAGCGCCCGTACTCCCTCGCGGCCTCCTTCAAGCGCTCGTGCATGCCCCCGTAATAAGCGTCCATCCGCGGGAGGTAGCGTTTGGCGACCTTGGCCACGAACGTGTAGTTGGGGTCGCACACGTTTGCCACCGGGCTCTCCGATACCTGGGTGAGGAACTGGTAGGCGTCGAGCTTCTCGAATGCGTGCTCCTCCGACAGCCACGCGACCATGTCGGCATGAGCGATCCGGAACGCGTCCTCCAGCGGCCGGGCCGACCCGGTGGACATGATGTGGTCGTCGCTCTCGATCCGGGGCCACGGCGTGGCCCAACCCTTGATCACGTCGATCGCGATGACGCTGTCCATGGCCGCCTCCACCGCCACCCCGCACGTCTCGCCCTCGCCCTGGCGGCAGTGGCCGTCGCCGATCGAGAACAGCGCGCCCTCGACGTTCACACCCAGGTAGCAGGTGGCCCCGGCCCGCATCTCCGGGGTGTCCATGTTGCCTCCGTGCGCGTCCGGCACGAGCGACGATCGGGCCTCGAAGGCGGCCGGCGCCACCCCGACCGTCCCGTGCATCGGGTCCATGGGGAGCTCGACCGAGTAGTCGCCGGCCCGCGCCCGGTAGGTGACGGTCCGCCGGGCCCTGTCCAGCTCGTACATCCACACCACTTCGGGGAGCGGATCCTGAAGCGTGACGGTCTGGTGCGTCGAGGTCAGCGCGCCGAACAGCGGCACCGTGCACGATACCGCCCAGTCCCGGGAGGGTTCGATCGAGACGAAGTGGATGGCCAGCGTGTCGCCGGGCTCCGCGCCCTCCACGTAGAACGGCCCAGTCTGCGGGTTCACGAACGGGAACTCGATGACCTTGGAGATGACGTCATCCGGCCCCCGAACCTTTCCCCCGAAGGCGTCCTCGGTCCACAGTTCGAGCAGGTCACCGGGCTTCACCTTGCGGACCGGGGGCACCCCCCCGAACGTCCAGGCGAACTCGGAGGGATCGGGGCGGTACGTCACGACGTCCATGGGCCTCCTGTTGGGCTGGTTTGGTGTCGGCGCAGGGTCATGCCTTCGCCGGACTCAGACTGGCGCCGACACCTCCACTACCTCCTTCTCGACGAACACTCTCTCGACTCCTTCGCTCCGCGGATTATGCAGCGCAACGGCGTCCAGGGCCAGCCGCGGAACCTTCGGCCTCATGGTCGCGGCGACACCCTGCTGGCGAGTGGCCGGCCGCCGGTAGGCTGAAGGCGATGGACCAGGCCGTCCTGCTCTACGACCGAGACTGCGGCTTCTGCCGGTGGTCGGTGGCCAAGCTGATGGCCTGGGACCGAGGACGGCGCCTGCGGGTCGTGGCCATCCAGGACCCCGAGGGCGAACGGGTCCTGGCCGGTCTGGATCCGCTGGAGCGGCTAGCCTCCTGGCACCTGGTGCCCCCCGGGGGGCCCGTCCACTCGGCCGGGCGGGCCGTCGCGCCGCTCCTCCGGTTGCTCCCGGGCGGAGCGCCGCTCGCGGCCATGGCCGACGCCTTCCCCGCGACCACCGACCGGCTGTACATCTGGGTGGCCCGCAACCGCGGGCGTTTGAGCGAGTTGATCGGGGCGGACCGATGCGCGGTGGACCCGTCTCGAGGCCGCTCGTGAGCCCCCGGACGGCCGGGCGAGGCATGGAAGTGGATCCGGTACGCCAGGTCCTGGATCAACTCGAGGCCCTCGCCGACCCGTCGCGCCTGGCGGGGATGGCTCGGTACGGCATCGCGGTGGACGCGGCCATGGGCGTGTCGATCCCCGAGCTCCGCGGGATCGCCCGGAAATTCGGGACCGCCCATGCTCTGGCGCTCCGGCTGTGGGACACCGGCATCCACGAGGCCCGCATCCTTGCGAGCTTGGTCGACAACCCGAAGGAAGTCACGGCGTCGCAGATGGACGCGTGGGTCCGCGACTTCGACTCGTGGGACCTGTGCGACCAGGTGTGCAGCAACTTGTTCGACCGGACCGGGCACGCGTTCAGGAAGGCCACACGGTGGGCCGGGCGCCGGGACGAGTTCGTGCGGCGAGCTGGGTTCGCCACGATGGCCGCAGCCGCCGTCCACCGAAGAGACGTTGGCGACGAGCAGTTCGCCGCGTTCCTGCCGGTCATCGCCGCGACGGCCACCGACGAGCGGAACTACGTGAAGAAGGCGGTGAACTGGGCCCTCCGGCAGATCGGCAAGCGGAGCCGGGCGCTGAACCGCAAGGCCGTCGCGACGGCGAAACAGATCCAGAGGATGGACTCGCGGTCCGCCCAGTGGATCGGGTCCGACGCCCTCCGCGAGCTCACCAGCCCCGCCGTGCAGTCGCGTTTGCGCAGGCCTCCGCCGCCCAGGGTGGGGTAATCAACCTGGTCACGGCCGGCCCAGCCGCAGGGCGAGTCCTTTTCCGGATCCCGAACATCGGCATGCCAGGCGTCGCGGTGATGAGAGACGCCGCGGCCCATCACCCCGGCACGAGCCTGTTGGGCAGCGCGAACCGGATCGTCGTGCCGTACTCGTGGTCGGACTCCGCCGAGATCTCACCGCCGTGCGCCTCGACCAGACTCCTCGCGATCGCGAGCCCGAGCCCGGCGCCCCCCGAATCCGCCGACTTCACGAACCGGTCGAAGACGTGCGGGAGATCCTCGGGAGGGATCCCCGGACCGGTGTCGGTGACGGAAAAGACGACGCTCCCCCCAGAAGGCTCCGCCAACACGGAGACCGAGCCACCGGGAGGAGTATGTCGAACGGCGTTCGACACCAGGTTCGCGAGCACCTCACCGATCCGGACCGGATCGACGTCGATCGTCGAGAGCCCGGGCGCGGCCCGACCCTCCAGCGAAATACGGGCGTCCGAGGCACGAGCGCGGAACGCGCCCGTCGCGTCCTCGATCAGCGTTGCCGGTTCCACGGACTCCCGGTGCAGTTGCAGCACACCGGCGTCCGCGGTGGAGAGCATCTGGAGGTCGTCGAGCAGTCGCGACATCACGGCCGTCTCGTCCACGACCGGGCCGAGATGCGCTTCGTCGGCTGGGTACAGCCCGTCCAGCACGCCTTCGAGGTTCCCTCTCATGACCGAGAGCGGCGTCCGCAGCTCGTGCGCCACATCTGCGAGAAGGTTCCGACGTTGCTGCTCGATCGACGACAGGCGCTCGGTCATCTGGTTGAAGGACCGGGCGAGACGTCGCATCTCCCTGGGGCCACGCGCCTCGACCCGAGCCGTGTAGTCCCCCCCGGCGACCCGGTCGGCCGCCTCCATCACGTCGGCGACCGGTGTGGCCATCCGCCGCACGGCGCGGGCTACCACGACGAACCCGATGAACAGCAGGATCAGTCCGAAGATGGCGGGGAGGAAGAAATGCCCACGGCGCTCCCCCGGTTCGAAGCCGCTCGAGAACAGCGCGGCGGATAGAGCGCTCGCCACGAATACCAGCACGAAGAACGACGCTACGAAGAGCCCGACGCGACGCAGGAAGTACCGGCGCATGCCGCCCCAGCCCTCCGCCCCACGGTGCGGTGGGAAGGGCTCGCCCCGCGGCCACCAGGGTGGACGGAACCCGGGTCCGGAGCTGTGACGGTGATCAGGCATCGGCGAACCGATAGCCGACCCCATGAACGGTCATCAGATACCGGTGCCGCCCCGGCGTCGGCTCGATCTTGCGCCGGATGTTCTTCACGTGCGCGTCGATTGCGCGCTCGAACGACTCGATGGCGACGCCGTGCACAGCGTCCAGCAGCTGGCCGCGCGTGAACACGCGGCCCGGCTCGCGGACCAGGGTCGTCAGGAGCTGGAACTCGGTGGGCGTGAGGTCGACCCGCCGACCGGCCACGGTGACGCGCATGCGGGGAACATCCACCTCCACATCGGTGGCGCGGAGGATCTCGGGTAGCGTCCCGCTCGTCGAGGTCGTCCGCCGCAGAACCGCCCGTACCCGGGCCACCAGCTCCTTCGGGCTGAAGGGCTTGATCACGTAGTCGTCGGCGCCGAGCTCGAGGCCGACGATACGGTCGGCCTCGTCGCCTCGCGCGGTGAGCATCACGATCGGGACGTTCGAGGTCCTCCGCAGCTCGCGCGTGACGTCCAGGCCGTCCCGGCCGGGCAGGCCGAGGTCGAGCACGATGAGGTCGGGCCGCGACCCGCGCGCGCTGGCGAGCGCCGCCCCGCCGTCGCCGGCCACGATCACTTCGAACCCGGCGTGCTCGAGGTAGTCGCGAACGAGCCGGGCGATCTTCACCTCGTCCTCGACCACGAGGACCGTCTTCATCGAGTCACCGCCTCCGGCCAGGCCCCGGTGCGAAGCTTCGCGCGAGTGGCGGGGCGGAGGCAAGGACCCCCGCCCCGCCTGCCTCCGCGCGGCTCAGCCTGCCGCCGGCTCGGCGCCGGCGCTCGGCTGCTCGAGGACCTGCTCGTGGTGACGGCGATGCCACTCCTCGAACGTCGGCGGCGCGCCGTTTCCCCAGCGGCCGGGCCCGCCGTGCGGATGGTGATGGCCATCCCAACGGCGCCAGAACGCGGCCCGTACCAGTGCGAAGATCCCGATGATGAACAACGGGAACAGGATCAGCCCGAACGGGAACCCGTAGCCGAAGCCGGGTCCGACGTAGCGCACGACGTCGACGCCGTCGCGGGCCTGCTCGAGCCCGTGGGTCACGCCCGCGTTGTAGGCGCCGACCCCGATCGCGATCCCCCCGAGGATCAGCAGGATCACGATCCCGATCACGTACCACCGTCGCATGTCGTCCTCCTTCCGACGGTCCTTCCCTTGGTCTCCGATGCTGCTCGCACCGTGTGAACGGCTCGTGAACCCCATCGGGAGGGTTCGTGGAGGAGGGGCCATCGCTGAACGGAGGGGGCCGTGACCGCCCCCTCCGTTCGGATCGCCGTCTGAAGATCGTTCAGTCGTCGGCCGGGACGGTGACGACCTCGCGCTCGGGGCGCTCGGGACGCTCGGGCACCGGGACGGGCTGGAGCGTCGGCTCGCGCCCCTCGACGTGGATCTGCGGCAGCCACTGGAGCCACCTCGGCAGGTACCAGTTGAGGTCGCCCAGCAGTCGCATGCCGGCCGGGACGAGCAGCGACCGAACGATCGAGGCGTCCATGAACACGGCCACCGCCAGGCCGAAGCCCATCTGCTGGAGCGGGCCCAGCCGACCGGCAGCGAACCCGGTGAACACCGCCACCATGATCAGGGCGGCCCCGGTGATGATGCCGGCCGTGGTCCGAAGCCCGTACGCCACGGCCTCGGTGTTGTCGTGGGTCTTGTCGTACTCCTCCCGGATCCGGGACAGCAGGAACACGTGGTAGTCCATGGACAGGCCGAACAAGACCGAGAACAGGAACAGCGGCAGCCATGCCTCGATCGCCTCGGTCTGCTGGAATTGGAACCCGATCGCGTTGAAGAACCCGATGCCGACGCCCTCCTGGAAGACGAGGGTGACGGCGCCGTAGGCGGCGCCCACCGACAGCAGGTTCATGAGGATCGCCTTCACCGGCAGGACGATGGATCGGAACACCACCGTCAGCAGGAGGAACGACAGCCCCAGCACGAACGCCAGGACGACCCACTGGTACCGATCGGCCACATCGAGGAAGTCGGTGAAGAACGCCGTGTTCCCCCCGACCAAGGCCTCGACCCCGTCCACGCCTTCGAACGCTTGCGGGACGATCTCGCTCCGCAGGTCGCGGATCCCTTCGAACGCCGCATTGTCCGAGGGGTCGCCCCGGAAATACACCGACACCATCAGGGCGGTCCCGTCCTCCGACGGCGCCACCGTGCTCTGCTCGGCGAAGGCAGGGTCCGCGGCGACCGCCTGCTGGAGGCGCTGAACGGCGGCTTGAGCCTCGGCGCTCTGGACGTCGCCCGAGACCACGATCTGCGCCGGATCCGTCACACCGCCGGCGAACTCACGCTCGAGCGTGAGGAACGCCTGCTTGGACTCGAAGTCGTCGGAGAGCGTGCTGACGCTCTGGGACGTGCCTCGCTCGAGCTGGAAGTAGAACGAGCCGAGACCTCCCAGGACGAGCACGCTCGCGACGAGGAAGACCACCGGCCGGGCCATCACGCCGCGTGAGACCCGGTCCCAGAATCCGCCTTTCGGGTCGTGGTCGGAGTCCACCCTGGCTCGCTTCGACAGCCGCGGCCAGTTGATGCGATCGCCGAGCAGCCCGATGATCGCGGGCAGGAGCGTCATCGACGCGGCGAGCGACGCCAGCGTCACAAGCACCGCGCCCGTGGCCAGGCTCCGGAAGACCGATGCAGGGATGATGAACATCCCGAGCAGCGCGATCACGACGGTCATGCCGCTGAAGAACACTGCCCGGTTCGCCGTCGCGCCCGCGGCGCCGATCGCCTCCAGCTTGGGGAAGCCCTTCTTCCGCTCCTCGCGGTAGCGGGACACGATGAAGAGCGAGTAATCGATGCCGACCGCGAGGCCGATCATCGTCACCATGTTGGTCACGAACAGGTTGAAGTCGACGAGCTGTCCGATCAGCGACACGAGCCCGAGGGCGACGGCGATGGCGAACAGCGCCATCACGACCGGGATGATCGCGGCGATCACCGCGGCGAACACCACGATCAGGATGATCAGGGCGATCCCGATTCCGATCGATTCGCCTCGTTGCAGGTCCTCTTCGGCGATCGTCGTGAAGTCGGCGAAGAGCACACCCTGGCCGGCGACCTGGACGGTGAACCCATCCGTCTGACCCCGTTCGGCGACCGATCGGAGCTCCTCGATGGTCGAGGTATCCGTGTTCGCGAGCGGGACGGTGATGAGCGCCGTCCTTTGGTCCTGGGAGACCAGGCCGGCAGCCTGCTCCGGCGCCTCCTGCGCGAGGTCGTAGTAGGTCACCGGCGAGGCCGCGAGGATCTCCCCGTCGAGCGCCCCGATCTCCGCCTGAAGCCCTGTCACGACCTCACGGAACTGCGGGTCCTCGACCGTTTGCGACTGGGACCGCACGATGACGAACTCGGTGCTCTCGACCGCGCTGCCGTTCGCGAACTTCTCGTCGATGACCTCCTGTGCCCGCACGGACTCCGGCCGGTTGGTGAACTCGAAGTCCTGGGTCAGGACGTCGCCCAGCAGCTGGCTGCTCACGGCCCCCATGGCCACGATCAGGACCAGCCACAGGCCGATGGTCCGCCAGGGGTGCCGGCTGCTGGCCCTGGCGATGGATTCTGGGTTCAGCTTCATCCTTCCCTCCCGCTTCCGTGGCCCCGGGCCCTTGCCCGAGGCCGGCTTACGGCATATGCTTACGCCGTCAGGTAGTATAGGCATACGACGTAAGCTGTCAACCCGACGAACCGAGGAATCATGCCCAAGACCGAAGAAATCCCCGAGAACACGAAGCGAACGGCCGGCGAACGGGAAGCATCCGCCGGGCACCGCCGGGAGCCTCTAACCAGGGAGCGCATCGTCCGCACCGCACTTCAACTCATGGACGAGGAAGGCCTCGATGCTGTGACGATGCGTCACATCGGACGGGAGCTCGGCGTGGAGGCCATGTCCTTGTACAACCACGTGAAGGACAAGGAGGACATCCTCGACGGCGTCCTGGAGATGGTCATGGCCGAGTTCGAGTTCCCCGAGGAGACCGGGGACTGGGAGGCCGACGTCCGAGCCGGCGCCCGCGCCTGGCACCGCCTGATGACGGCCCACCCCACCGTGATCGCGCTGTTCGCCGAGAGCAAGCATCCCGCCTCGTCTCCCGAACGCTTGCGGCCGATGGAGTGGGCTTTCGATCTGCTGGGGCGGGGCGGCCTCTCCGACGACGAGCTCGTCCACGCCTTCCGAGCCTTCGGTGGCTACATCATGGGGTTCGTGCTGAACGAGGTGGCCAACCCGGTCCCCGGGATGGGCGACCGGGACCACCGGGCCGAGCACGAACAGCTCGCCCGCATGCTCCCCCCGGATGAGTTCCCGAACCTGTCGCGACTCCTTCCCCTCCTCGCCGAGTGCGACTCGGAGGTCGACTTCGAGTTCGGCCTCGACCTGTTGCTCGACGGCATCAAGGCCCGGGCGGCGCGGGCGTCCGGCGCCTGACCGCCGCGCCGCCCCCGCAGGCTGAGCGGCCGGTTTGACAACACCCCACGGGCGCGGGGTGAAATGGTGCACTCACGTCCAAGGAGGTCCCCCCGTGACCATCTCCCCGCGACGGATCGCTCTCCCGCTGGTCTCGTCCCTCATCGTCGTCGCTACCCTCGCGCCGATGTCGGGCGCAACGCACGTCTACCGGACGGCACAACCATCCATGCTCACGCTTCATCCGACCGCGCCCCTCGGATCGTCCCTGCTTCCCATGATCAACAGCGGCGAGACCCCAGCGAGCCTCGGCGGCTTCACCTTCGAGGGCATCCCCGATGGGATCGGGGTGATGCCGGGGGCGAGCACCGGGACCGTCGACGTCTTCGTCAATCACGAGCAGTCCCACGTACCGTTCCTGGGCTTGGGGGACCTGGTCGACGCCTCGGTGTCCCGGCTGACCCTCGGCACGACGAGCGGGGACGAGGGCGTGCTGGCCGCGTCGGTTCCCATCCCCCCGATCGCGGGCTATCTCCGGTTCTGCTCGAGCACGATGGCCGGCCCGCAGGAAGGCCTTGACCGGTACCTGTACTTCACGAACGAGGAGTCCAACGATGTCGTTCCGGTTCCCGCGGGGGCTCCGTACGGCCCCGATCCCTCGCTCGATCCGATGCGGCAGGCGGGCTACTCGGTCGTCCTGGACCCCGCGACCGGCGCGTTCACCCAGGTCCCCGGGATGGGACGCCACAACCACGAGAACACGATGGTGGTCCCGGGCGGGTGGGAGCAGATCGCGGTCCTCTCGGGCGACGACACGTTCTTCAGCCGTACGCCCGACTGGTCGCAGCTCTACCTGTACCTGGCCGACAACGAGGACGCGCTGATCGCCGACCACGGGAGCCTATGGGCCTTCCGGGTGACACATACGGATGAGGGCAAGGTCGACGGGGCCGACCCGTTCAACGGGGCGAACGACTACGGCGACATCGGGAGCGGCGAGGCGTGGCGGGGCCGGTTCATCCACGTGCCGAAGGTGATCGCGCGCGGGCTGACCACGGACGGGCCGCAGAACGCCCTGGAGGACTGGTCCAACGCGAACAACATCTTCCAGTTCATCCGGGTCGAGGACACGGCCTACGACAAGAACAACCCTCGGGTCGTGTACATCGCCGACACCGGCGACCGCAGGATGGTCCCGGACCCCATGACGGGGCGGCTGAAGCGGAACCCGAGCTCCGGACCATTCGGCGCATTCCCGAACGGGCGCATCTACAGGGTGGAGTTCTCGGCGGACAACCCGAGAAAGGTCGTGAGCCTCTCCATACTGCTGAACGCCGACACCGGCGGGCCCGGTGGGACGCTGGGGCCGGTCTTCCAGCCCGACAACCTGGGGACCAGCCTGAATAGCCTGATGGTGCAGGAGGACACGTCCCAGACCTCCTCGCGAGTGTGGCGGTACGACTTCGGCTCGGCCATGTGGTCGATCGTGGCGACGGTCAACGACCGGGACTGGGAGTCCAGCGGAATCGTGGACGCGTCGGAGTGGTTCGGGCCAGGGTCGTGGCTCCTGGATGTCCAGGCGCACGACGTGTTCGTCGCGACGGCGCCCGGCCCGCCCGGCGTGACGCTCAAGCGAGAGGGCGGCCAGCTGCTGCTGATGAAGGTCCCCGGGAGCTGACGAGGAGACCGGCCAGGTCCGCTCGGCCTGGGTCCTCAGACCAGGCCGAGCTTCCTGCCGACGCTCCCGAAGGCCTCCAGGGCCTCCCTCAGGTCCTCCTCGGAGTGCTCGGCGGTCACGATGGTGCGGACCCGGGCCTGCCCCCGGGCCACCGTGGGGTACACGATGGCCGGGGTGAACACCCCTTGCTGGAAGAGCTGCCGGGCGAGCTCCTGGGCTCTCTCCTCGTCCCGCGTGATGACCGGGGTGATCGGCGTCTCGCTCATCCCCGTGTCGAACCCGAGGTCCTGGAGGCCAGCTTTGAACGACCGCGTGTTGCTCCACAGCCGCTCCAGACGCTCCGGTTCGTCCCGGATGATGTCCAGGGCCGCCATGCACGCCGCCACCACCGCCGGAGGCGCGCTGGTGGAGAACAGGTAGGGCCGGCCCCGGTTTCGCAGCCATTTGATCAGGTGGCCCGATCCCGCGATGAACCCGCCCAGCACGCCGATAGCCTTGGAGAGCGTCCCCACTTGGATGTCCACCGTCCCATGCAGGCCGAAGTGGTCGACCGTCCCGGCGCCGCCCCTGCCCAGCACACCCGAGGCGTGGGCATCGTCGATCATCATGATGGCGCCGTGCTTCTCGGCCACCTCTACCAGGGCCGGGAGGGGCGCGATGTCCCCGTCCATGGAGAACACGCCGTCGGTGATGAGGAGCTGTCGGCGACCCGGCCGGGCGCTCTCCGCGAGAAGCGTGTCCGCGGCCTCGACGTCCTTGTGGGGGAAGACCTTGATCTCGGCTCGGGACAGCCGCGCGCCATCGATGATCGATGCGTGGTTCAGCTGGTCCGAGACGATCACGTCCTCCCGGTCCAGGATGGCGGCCACGGTGCCGGCGTTCGCGGTGAACCCGGACTGGAACATCAGCGCTTCCTCGGCGTGCTTGAACTCGGCGAACCGCCGCTCCAGCTCCCGGTGCATCGACATGGTGCCGGCGATGGTGCGGACGGCGCCGGTGCCCGCCCCGAACTCCGCCGCGGCGCGCGCCGCCGCCTCGTTCATCCGGGGGTGGCTGGCCAGGCCGAGGTAGTTGTTCGATGCGAGGTTGACGACCTCCTGTTCGTCGAACCGGGCCCGGGCCCCCGTGGGCCCCTCCAGGGTCCGTTCCTTGATGAGGAGCCCCTGCTCGTCGAGCTCCTTCAGCCTGTCCTTCAGGTAGTCCAGCGCGCCCACGTCATCCCTCCGGGAACATGATCACCTTGGCAGAGCGTCCCGAGGCGGTGGTCTCGAAGGCTTCCTCGAACCGGTCCAGGGGGAACCGGTGCGTGATGACCGGGGTCACGTCCACCCGCCCCGTGGAGAGCAGCGTGGTCGTCTGCTGCCAGG
>JBOGVI010000465.1:0-3633 GCA_050692695.1 Actinomycetota bacterium | reverse complement strand
GGTATGGGCACCGGCCTCGCTCCGGCGAAAGCCGCGATGGACTCGTACATGGGGAACCCGGGATCGGGATAGATGACCTCGTCGCCCTCCTCGCACAGGGCCAGGATGGTGAAGAACATGATCGGCTTGGCCCCGGGGGTCACCACCACCCGATCGGGGGTGGTCTCCAACCGGCCGTGCCGCTCCAGGAACGCGCACACGGCCTCGCGAAGCGGCAGGATGCCCGGCGCGGGAACGTAGTGAGTCTCGCCCCGGTCCAGGGCGTCCTTGGCCGCCCGCCGGAGGTGCTCCGGCGTGACGAAGTCCGGCTCGCCCAGCTCGAGGTGGACGATCTCGCGCCCCTGCGCCTCGAGCGCGCGGGCCCGGGCGAGGACCTCGAAGGCGGACTCCGTCCCCAGCAGGGCCATGCGCGATGCGAGCTCCACGACTCGACGCTAGGCGGGCCAGAGTGATGGAGTCAACTCAAGGCCGGGCTGTGCGCGGGCGCGGTCCGGCGGGAAACTGCTCGCACCAGACCCGGGGCCTGATCCGGCCTGGACCCGTGGGCCCCTGGAGTCCACCCCGAGCCCCAACCCTTTTCCCATCCCGCCAAATCGTAGGTCCCGGCCTCTGACACCTTTTCCAACGGCGCTCCAACGCGGCCGCGCTAGCCTCCCCCCGTCGATCGCGGCTCGGCGGAGATCGAGATCGCCGGCGAGCCCGTGGTAGGGTCGGCTCCTGAGAGCACTGGGGCGAGCGATGCTGAAGGAAGTCACCTGCATGTGCGGCTGGCAGTGCCGGGGGACGGAAGAAGAGATCGTCTCGCAGGTTCAGGCGCACGGGCGTGAGGTGCACGGTGTGGCCGCGACCCGCGAGGAGATCCTGGCGCTCGCCGTGGACCTTGGTGGGGCCGCGGAGGATGCCGAAACCGCCTGACCGCGTACCGTTCGTCCAGCTCGCGCCGCCGGTCACTTCCGTCGCTTGGTCCTCGGCGTTCGTCGCCCAGTCGATCGAGGCGCTGTTCGTCTACCTCGGGCCCAACGGCGCCCACCACCTCCGCCCACTTCACGCGGAGACGCTCCGGGTCGGCTGGTCACCCGAGGCCAAGCCCGGTCAGATCGTTCTCGACGCCGCGGCCCGCTACGAGCTCACGCCCATGCTGGTGCACTCGACCTCGTGGCGTCATGAGGAAGCCCGCGTCGTCCTCACGTACGTCGCGGCGGTGGCGCCGCCCGAGAAACAGAACATCTACCTGGCCGACGAGCCCGTCGTGCGCGCCGACCTCGCGCGCGGCGACGCCTTCGGCCCACCGCCCGAGATCGGCGTGGCCCAGGTGATCGAGCACGCGTTCCGTCACCTGTCCTGGCTGGTGAAGGACGACGCGGTCGTGGGAAAGACGCTGGCGGACTGGGTGACCTTCCTCGACGAGTACGAACCCGAGCCGTTCCGCGCGTTCGGGCCCGTGGCAACGCCGGACTGAACCGGCGGCCGGCCCTGCCGTCCGAACCCGACCGTCAGGGCAAGTGGTCCCGAAGTATGTTGCCGGGAGCCCCTATCATCGAGCCGTCGACCAGGGTGGAGGGGGCAGCGATGACTGAGTTGCTGGTGCTGGGGGGCGAGCGGGCGGTCGCCGCCGAGGGGAAGATCTTCGAGGTCACGGAACCGGGAACCGGCCGACCTATGGCCGAGGTCGCCGAGGCCAGCGCCGAGGACGCGAGGCGCGCGGTCGAGGTGGCCCACCGGGCCTTCGAGGAGGGCCCCTGGCCCCGGACGAGCGCCACCGAGCGTGGCCGCGTCCTGCTCCGCGCCGCGGCGCTGTTCCGCGAGCGCCTCGAGGACTTCGCCCGGGTGGAGGCCAGGAACGGCGGCAAGCCGATCTCCGCGGCCCGGGGGGAGATGGGGATCGTGGCCGGCGTCCTCGAGTATTGGGGCGGTGCCGCCAACAAGATTTTCGGCGAGTCGATCCCGGTACAAGACCCGGGGATCGACGTGACGCTCCGCGAGCCGGTCGGCGTGTGCGCCCTCATCACCCCGTGGAACTTCCCGCTCGTGATCGCGTCGTGGAAAATCGGGCCCGCGCTCGCCTGCGGCAACACGATCGTGGTGAAGCCGGCCACCTACACGCCGCTCAGCGTGCTCATCCTGGCCGACCTGCTGGTCGAGGCCGGCCTGCCGCCGGAGGCGATCTCCGTGCTGCCGGGGCCCGGCTCCACGACCGGCACCGCGCTCGTCACCGACCCCCGGGTGGCCAAGGTGAGCTTCACCGGCTCGACCGAGGTCGGCGCCGGGATCATGCAACAGGCCGCGACCAACATCACGCGCGTCTCGCTGGAGCTCGGCGGCAAGTCGGCGAACGTGATCTTCGCCGACGCCGACCTGGACCGGTGCGTCGAGAAGTCGGTGTGGTCGGTGTTCGACAACGCCGGGCAGGACTGCTGCGCGAGGTCGCGGCTGTTCGTGGAGCGGCCGATCTACGGTGACTTCGTCGAGCACCTGGCCAAGCGCACGGCGGAGATCCGGGTGGGTGAGCCGCTCGACGAGCGGACCGAGATGGGGCCGCTGATCTCGGCCGGCCAGCGGCAGACGTCGCTCGATTACATCGAGCTGGGGATCGCGGAAGGCGCGCGCCTGGTCGTCGGGGGAAACGTCCCGGAGGAGGTGGGCGGCGGGTTCTACCTCCAGCCGGCCGTCCTGGCGGACGTCGCCAATTCCTGGCGCGTCGCGCAGGAGGAGATTTTCGGTCCGGTGGCCTGCGTGATCCCCTTCGACACGGAAGAGGAGGCAGTAGGGCTGGCGAACGACAGCCCCTACGGGCTCTCCGGCTCGATATGGACCAAGGACCTCGGCCGGGCCATCCGGGTGGCGAAGGGCATCCGGACCGGCGTGCTGTCGGTGAACTCCAGCCACAGCGTGCACACCGAGGCTCCGTTCGGCGGCTACAAGCGAAGCGGCATGGGCCGCGAGATGGGGATGCACGCGGTGAATCTGTACACGGAGGTCAAGAACATCTTCTTCTCGCAGGAATAGGGGCGGTCTCGAACAGCAGGGCCGCCGCTCGCGGCCCTTGGTAGATTCGCTTGCCTGATGAAGCTGCCCGAGGAACTGGCGAACAAGCCGCCCCGCAAGCCGGGTCAGAAGCCGACCGCTTCGCTCACGCTCGACGCCTACTCGCGGCTGAAGGGCGAGCTCGAGGAGTTGAAGACCTCGGGCCGCTCACACATCGCCGAGCGCCTGAAGGCCGCCCGCGAGCACGGTGACATCCGCGAGAACGCGGAGTACGACGCGGCCAAGAACGAGCAAGCGTTGATGGAGTCGCGCATCCGGAAGCTCGATCGGATGCTCCGGGATCCAGACATCGTGGAGGCCCCGGTGGCCTCCCACGCCGTTGCCGCGGGGATGCTCGTCACTATCCGCGCGCTCGACGAGGACGACCCGGAGGACGAGACGTACCTGCTGGCCGAGTCGGCGGAGGAGCGGGCCCCCGGCGCCCGGACCATCACCACCACCTCCCCCCTGGGCCAGGCCCTCCTCGGCGCCACCCTCGACGACCGGGTTGCGTACGAGGCGCCGGGCGGCACGTTCCGCTACCTGGTCGTGGAGTTTCGGCCGCACGGCGGACTGCAGACTGGCGGCGCCTGACCGGTTCGCGGGCCG
>JBOGVI010000464.1:0-4907 GCA_050692695.1 Actinomycetota bacterium | reverse complement strand
GGATACGAGGGTCGCGAAGCTCTCGGGAGGCCAGCAGCGGCGGCTCGACGTGGCCATCGCCCTGGCCGGCGATCCGGAGCTCCTGTTCCTGGACGAGCCGACCACGGGCTTCGACCCAGGTGCCCGTCGAAACGCCTGGGAGATCGTCCGGAACCTCGCCGCCCTCCGGAAGACCGTGTTCCTCACCACCCACTACATGGACGAGGCGCAGAGCCTGGCAAACCGGGTGGCCGTGATCTCGAGGGGCGTGATCCTGGCGGAAGGGCCTCCAAGCACGCTCGGGGACCGGCATCTGGCCGAGACCACCGTCCGGTTCCGGCTTCCTCAGGGCGTGGCGGGCGTCCCCGACTGGGGGCAGGTGGCGACGTCCGATGGAACCCTAGAGGTGCGGTCGGCCGACCCGACCCGGACGCTGCACGAGATCACGGGCTGGGCCCTGGAGCGGAACGTTCGGCTCGAGGCTCTCGATGTGTCCCGCCCGTCTCTCGAGGACGTGTACCTCGATCTCACCGGGGAGTTCGCCGGCCCGGGAGGGCGGGAGTGAGCGGGCTGGCCCAGGCCCTGCGCCAGATCCGGTTCACGAACAAGGCCTTCTGGCGCAACCCTGCCTCGGCGTTCTTCACGTTCGCCTTCCCCCTCATGTTCCTGGTGATATTCACCACGCTCTTCGGGAACGACGAGATCCAGGTCGTGGGCGGCGCCACCGTCAGCGTGAGCACCTTCTACGTCGCCGCGATCTCGGCGTTCGCCGTGATCTCGGCGTGCTACACGAACATCGCGATCAGCGTGTCGTTCCAGCGCGACGCGGGCATCCTGAAGCGGACCCGGGGAACCCCCCTTCCCCCGTGGGCCTACCTGTTCGGGCGGGTCGTCCACTCGGTGATCATCGCCCTCATCCTCGTGGCCATCTGCGCCGCGTTCGGGGCCTTGTTCTACGACGCCGACGTTCCGACTCGGACCCTTCCGGCGTTCGTGGCCACGCTGCTCGTGGGGGCTTCCTGCTTCTCGGCCCTCGGCCTCGCCATCACCGCGGTGATCCCCAACGCAGACGCGTCCCCGGCCATCGTGAACGCGTCGATCCTGCCGATCCTGTTCCTCTCCGACATCTTCATCCCGTTCGAGGATCCTCCCGCGTGGGTGGACGTCGTGGGCAAGGTGTTCCCGGTTCGCCATTTCTCCGACGCCATGCAGGCGGCGTACTTCGCTCCGACCGGCACCGGGTTTCGGGGCGTCGACCTTGCGGTGATGGCGGCGTGGGGGATCGGCGGCCTCCTCGTGGCGGCCCGGTTCTTCTCCTGGGAACCGCGGAAGTAGCGCCCTTCGGCGCCGGCTTCCCGCGCAAGGGCGTGTGCTACGCTCGCGCCCGGTGCGCCGCGCGCCTGTCGCTGGCGAGCTCGAGGGGGTCGAAGATGCGGAGAGTGCTGATCGGCGTGGCGGCCTTCGGGCTGCTCCTCGCGGCGTGCGCCGAGGAAAACCCGGTGATCTCGCCGACGGGCACCGGGCCTGCCCCGGCCACCGCCGCCGACTGCGCGGCGGGGGTCACGGCCTACGTGAGCCCAGGCTCGCTGACGGTCGGCACCGACAACCCGGCGTACCCGCCGTACTTCGCTGGGGGCGAGACGAGGGAGAACCCCGACTGGGAGTTCAACGACCCGAACACGGGCGAGGGGTTCGAAGCCGCGGTAGCGTACGAGGTGGCTGCCCGGATGGGCTTCACCTCCGACCAGGTGGACTGGGTCGTGGCTCCCTTCAACCAGACCTACAAGCCCGGCCCCAAGCACTACGACTTCGCCATCGAGCAGATCTCCTACACGGAGAAGCGGGCCCAGGCCGTCGATTTCAGCGAGAGCTACTACGACGTGAACCAGGCACTGGTGGCGGTGAAGGGCACGCCGATCACGAAGGCGTCCGGCATCGCCGAACTCAAGGACTACACGCTTGCCGCACAGATCGGGACCACCAACTACGACTTCATCGCGAACACGATCCAGCCGAGCGAGGAGCCGGGCGTCTACAACTCGACCGCGGACGCGGTGGCGGCCATCAACGCCGGGCAGGTGGACGGCCTCGTCGTCGACCTCCCGACGGCGCTGTTCCTCGCCGATCCCTTCGTGCAGGAGGTCAAGAAGGGCGTGGTGGTCGGCCAGTTCGCGAACCTCTCGGGCGAGCACTTCGGCACCACATTCGAGAAGGGCAACCCCCTCGTGGGGTGCGTGAACCTGGCCCTCCAGGAGATGGAGGCGGACGGCACGCTGGAGGCCATCACCCAGGAGTGGCTCTCCGAGAAGACCAACGTCGGTGAGGTGCCGGTCCTGAGCTAGCGGACGCGGCGGACGGGAGTGGCGTACAGCCGGAGTGGCGCGCCGGACAGCGGCACGATGGTCCCGGGCGGACCGGTCGCGCCGAGGAGCGAGCGGCGGTCGAGGCTGCTTGAGCCGCTGCGCCAGGAGGGCGCGAAAGGCGTCGTGGTCGCCGTCGTCAGCACGGCGGTCTTCTTCGGCCTCATCGGCTGGCTTGTCCTCCGGTCGCCGAACTGGCCCGAGGTGAAGCAACTCTTCTTCAACGGCCAGGAGTTTCGGGACACCTTCCCGTCGATCGCGCAGAAGTTCCTGCGAAACATCCAGTACTTCGTGATCGGTGAGGTCTTCATCCTGGCCTACGCGCTCTTCCTCGCCGTGCTGCGGAGCCTGCCGGGTCCGGTGTTCTTCCCACTCAGGCTCCTGTCGATCATGTACACGGACCTGTTCCGCGGGATCCCCACGATCCTGGTTATCTACCTCCTGGCCTTCGGCGTGCCGAGCCTAGCCATCCCTGGGGCGCCGACGTCGCCGACGTTCTGGGCCATCGTGGGACTGGTCCTTTCCTACTCCGCGTACGTCTCGGAGGTCTACCGGGCTGGCATCGAGTCGGTGCACCCCAGCCAGATCGCGGCGGCGCGGGCGCTGGGGCTGTCACGGTGGCAGTCCCTCCGGTTCGTGGTGATTCCCCAGGCGGTCCGCCGCGTGGTCCCGCCGCTCCTCAACGACTTCGTGGCGCTTCAGAAGGACACGGCCCTCGTCGCCTTCGTCGTCGTGGTGCCCGAAGCGTTCAAGATGGCCCAGATCCATCAGAACGCAGACTTCAACTTCACGCCGCTCCTCGCCGCGGCCCTGCTGTTCCTGCTTATCACCGTGCCCCTCACCCGGTTCGTCGACTGGATGATCACCCAGGAGCGGGCCCGTCGCCAGGGCGGAGGCATCGTGTGAACGCCGACGGACAGGCCCTGCGCATCGAGGACCTGCACAAGTCCTTCGGGAAGCTCCAGGTCCTGAAGGGGATCGACCTGGAGCTCGACGAACACGAGGTGGTGTGCCTGATCGGCGCGTCCGGCTCGGGCAAGTCCACGCTGCTTCGCTGCGTGAACCTCCTCGAACCAATCGATCGCGGAAGGATCGTGGTCGAGGGCGAGGAGATCACGGCGCCGGGCGTGGACGTGAACCGGATCCGCCGCCGGATCGGGATCGTGTTCCAGGCGTTCAACCTGTTCCCCCACATGAGCGTGATCCGCAACGTCACGCTCGGCCCGACCGAGGCGCTCGGGATGCCCCGGTCCGAGGCCGAGGCGCTCGGGGACGAGCTGCTCGGGCGATTCGGGTTGGCGGACAAGCGCGACGACTACCCCGACCGGTTGTCAGGCGGGCAGCAGCAGCGCGTGGCGATCGTGCGGGCTCTCGCGATGAACCCGGACATCATGCTGCTCGACGAGGTCACGAGCGCGCTCGACCCGGAGCTCGTCGCCGAGGTCCTCAACGTGATCCGCGAGCTCGCGGCGGGGGGCATGACGATGGTCATCGCCACGCACGAGATGGGGTTCGCCCGCGACATCGCGAAGCGTGTGTGCTTCCTCGACGCCGGCGTCATCCTGGAGCAGGGCCCACCCGAGCAGATCTTCACCGAGCCCCGGGAGGACCGGACCCGGCAGTTCCTCCAGAGCATCATCGACGCCGGCAGGATGTAGACAGGATGCGCGGACTCCGCATGCTCGCCCTCATCGCCGTAACGATCGGGGTCGTGGCCGTGGGGGCCAACGCCCTCATCGACCGGACCGCACAGTCCACCGACACGCCGACCGGAGAGTCACCCTCTTCGGAGCCCTCGCCCACTGTCGTGCCCTCGCCGACCCCGGAACTGGAGGGGGGGTGGAAGCACTACGTATCGGAGAAAGGCAGGTTCTCGATCGTCGCACCCGGGAGGGTGGCCGAGGACCGACTCGCGGTGAAGCTGTGGTGGGGACGAACCGTCTTCCACGAGATCGCATTCCTGCCCGACATATCCAAGGACACGTACCGCGTCTATTACGTGGACCTCCCCAGCGAAGTCATCGCACGCCATCCCGCGGACGTGCTCCTGAGCGCCTTCCAGAGGGGCGCTGTCAGCGGGTACGAGGGGCGCAAGGTGAAAGAGCACCCCATCACGATCGAAGGGTATCCCTGCCGCGACGTCTCCATGGAGTTCGGGGACTTCGAGATCGTCAGGCTCCGCATGTGCCTCGTGGAGAAACGCTTCTACGAGGTCGAAGTGGTCTCCGTCAGGTCCCACCTTCATCCCGATCGCCAGCGCGCTCTCCGTTTCCTCCGGTCCTTCCGCGTGATCAGCCCCATCCAGATCCTCTAGACCCGGCTCGTTCACCGGCTGCTCGGAAGGGTCCGTGTCGGCGCACGGCCCTACAATCGATGGGATGCCGCCGTTCAAGGTCCACGCCGACTTCCAGCTCTCCGGGGACCAGCCCTCCGCCGTGGAGGGCCTGGCCGAGGGGGTCCTGGCCGGGGAGGACTACGTCACGCTGCTCGGGGCCACCGGCACCGGAAAGACCTTCACCATCGCCCATGTTATCGAGCGGGTCCAGAAGCCCACCCTGGTCATCGCCC
>JBOGVI010000463.1:0-8156 GCA_050692695.1 Actinomycetota bacterium | reverse complement strand
CGATGGCGACGTACTCGGCTTGCTCGCCCACCTTGCGCAGCACCTTCTTCAGGAGGTCCGCCCGCGCGAACGGGTCGGCCGTGCCGTGGAGGAACAGCATGGGTACCTCGATCCGGTACAGGTGCTCGTCCCGGGCCCGTTCGGGCTTCCCGGGAGCGTGCAGCGGGTAGCCCAGAAACACCAGGCCGGCGGCGGGCATCCCGTCGGCCACGGCCATCGAGGCGATGCGGCCTCCGAGCGACTTGCCCCCGGCCAGCACGGGGCGGCCGTTGGACCGGGCCTTCCCTGCCTCGAAGGCCGCCAGCCAGGTCGCGCGGAGCACCCCCTCGGGGTCGGGCGAGCGCCGGCCTCTCTCGATGTAGGGGAAGTTGAACCGGAGGGTGGCCACCTTCGCGTCGGCGATGGCCCGGCAGAACCCGGCCATGAACGGGTGATCCATCCCCGCACCGGCGCCGTGCGCCAGCACCAGGGTGGCCACGGCGCCGCCGAGCGCGGTCCAGGCGGTGCTGACCGTCCCGGACCCGGTGTCGATCTGGGCGCGCACCTCGGGTGTGGCCATGTCTGCCATGATTCTCCCCGATGGCGGGGACGCTGTACCTCGGGACCTCGGGGTTCGCCTACGACGAGTGGAAGCACGGCGTGTTCTACCCCGAGGGGCTGAAGAACGCGGACATGCTTTCGTACTACGCGAGCCAGTTCCGGTCGGTCGAGGTCAACTACACGTTCCGCCGGCTCCCCTCGGAGAAGACGCTGGCCGCGTGGCGCGACGGAACGCCAGACGGGTTCGCGTTCACGCTCAAGGCCAACCAGCGCATCACGCACTTCAAGCGCCTGGCCGATGCCGACGAGGACGTCCGCGACTTCCTGGAGCGGGCCCGGCGGCTCGGCGACCGGCTCGGCACCATCCTGTTCCAGTGCCCGCCCAGCCTGAAGTACGACCGGCAGCTCATCGAGAGGTTCGTGGGCTACCTGTCCCCGGACGTCCGGGCGGTTATGGAGTTCCGCCACCCATCGTGGGGGGAAGCCCGGGACTTCCTCCACGAGCAGGGCATCGCGTGGTGCGTGGCCGAGACCGACGAGAAGGACCCGGGCCCGGACGACCTCTCGTGGGAGCCGTACGGCTACCTCCGGCTGCGGAAGACCGGGTACACCGAGGGCGAGCTTGCGGGATGGGCGGAGCGGGTCGGGCCGGCGCTCGGGGCCGGCGCTGACGTCTACTGCTATTTCAAGCACGAGGGCGAGGGCATGAGCCCCCGCATGGCCAAGAGCCTTGAGGCCCTGGTCCCTTCTGCCGCGTAGAGGGCGTCAGGCGGCGACGCGTTCGGTGATGGCCCGCTCGATCTCGGCGATGTGGGCCGGGTCATCGACCTTCCGCCCCAGCCCGTCCCGGACGTAGAAGGCGTCCACCACCCGATGCCCGTACGTGGCCACCTTGGCCAAGTGCACGTCGAGGCGCAGCTCCGCGAGCGTCCGGGTGATGTCGAACAGGAGCCCGATCCGGTCCGGCGCCTCGACCTCCACGACCGTGAAGAAGTCCGAGGCGTCGTTGTGCACGGTGACCCCGACCGGGATCTCGGCGCGCGGCGTTGGGTAGTGGCGGCGCTTCTGCTCGACCCGGTAGTCGAGCGAGAGCCGGCCCTCGATGGCCCTGCGGAACGTGGTGCGGAACTTCCGCCAACGCTCCTCGCGGATCTCCTCCTCGAACGCCCCCTCCACCTCGAACACATCCACGGCCACCCCGTCCTCTGTGGTGAACACCTGCGCGGTCAGGATGGACAGGCCGGCCAGCGAAAGCGCGCCCGCGATCAGAGACAGCAGGCCCGGCCGGTCGGCGGCGATCACCGTGAGGCCATACGAGGCGGGGCGAGTGCCGGGACCGGCCACCGTCCGAACCTCCAGCGCCCCGAGCGGAGCCCGGAGCAGCGGGAGGTGCCGCGCCATCTGTTCGACCGGGATGGAGAGGAGGTAGCTCCGGGGCATCCGCCGCAGGAACCGGTCCACCTCCACCGGCTCTTCGTGGGACAGGGCGGCGCGGAGCGCGACGCCACGCCCGGCCAGGCGCTCGGCGGTCTCTGGGCCCATCTCGCCCCGCTCCAGGACCCGCTGGACCTTGGCCACCAACTCACGGATGAGCGTGGCCCGCCAAGGGGTCCATGCGAGCGGACCGGTTGCCCCGGCGTCGGCCACGGCCAGCAGGTAGAGCCCGGCCAGCCGCTGGGGGTCGCCGACCCGAACGGCCACGTCCACGACCAGGTCGTCGTCCTCGAGGTCACGGCGGGTCGCAGTGTCGGAGAGCAGCAGGTGCTCGGCGACGAGAAACAGAGCCAGGTCTCGGGTGTGCTTCGGTAGGCCCATGCGGTCCAGGGCCCGGGAAGCCTGGCGGACGCCGACCGGCACGTGGGTCCCCTCGCCAGTCTTTCCGATGTCGTGGAGGAGAGCGCCCAGCAGGAGGCCGTCGGCATCCTCAACCGCCCCGGCGGCCTCCGCCACCAGTGGGTCGGCATCGTCCCCGCCGTTCAAGAGCCGCGACATGCCGGCCAGCGCGTGCAGGAGATGGACGTCGACGGAGGACCGGTGGTAAGGATCGCGCTGGGGCCGGCACCGGACCGGGCGCCATTCCCGGACGAGACGCTCGAGGACGCCGATCCGGTCCATCGTCTCGAGCGTCCCGATCCCATCCTCCCCCGCCCGCACGATGCCGAGGAAATGATCGCGAACGCCCTCGGTCCATTCGATCTCCTCGGGCAGCTCGACAGCCTCGATCCGGTCCAGGGTCGCGGCCGCCATCACGCTTCGCTCGCGCGTCGCGTCGGCAAACGCGCGGAGCACGCCCTCCGGTGTGTCCTCGACCTCGACGGCCTCCGACTCCCCTTGGAGGAACCGGTCGAACACCGAGCGGGAGACGTGCTCGACCTGCCGTGCGTGCTCGAACACCGCCCGCATCAGTCCGTCCACGGCCCGAAGGCCCGGCTCGTCTTCGAACCCCATGGCCCGGGCGATGGACGGCTGGTGGTCCAGGAACAGGCGATCCGTGGCTCGGCCTGTCTCGAGGTGCACCGCGCTCCGGACACGAACTAGGAACTCCTCGGCCGCGTCCACCCCTTCCCGTTCCGCCCGGCGGATCAACCCCGGACCCTCGAGCATCGAGAGTTCCCGCCGGCCGGTGATCACCACGGCCAGCCATCCCAGCGCGTGGACGTCACGCAGCCCACCGCCGCCCTCTTTGACGTCCGGCTCCAACAGCGAGGAGACCGGGCCGTGCCGCTCGCGGCGCGCCCGCGCGTCTTCGCGAAGCCGCTCAGCGAAGACGCGCGGATCCTCCCGGGCCGCCGCCAGGAGGCCCCCCCACACGTCGGGCCACACCGCCCCGTCGCCGGCCAGTGGGCGCGCGTCCAGCATCGCCGTCGTCGCGTCGAGTCGCTTCGCGGCGATGCCCCGGCACTCGTCCGGGGTGCGAACCGCGTGGCCCACGGTGAGGCCGGCGTCCCAGAGCGGGTATAGCAACCGCTCCGCCAGGGCCGCGATCTCCTCCGGCCGGTCACCGGGGTGAAGGACCAGCAGGTCGGCGTCGGAGCACGGGGCAAGCTGTCCCCGCCCGTACCCGCCCAGCGCGACGAGGGCGACGCCTGCCGGCGGGTCGCCTTCCGCGAGCAGGTCCCGGAGGCAGGCGTCGACCAGACCGGCCCGGCGGGCGGCGGACCACCGTCCGTGGTGGCCCCTGGAGTAGGCCCGGTCGAGGGCTCGAAGCTCGTCGAGGAGCCGAGCCACCGGGACCGGACGGCCCGGGGCCTCAGACCGCGTCGGGGCCTCGTTCACCGGTGCGGATCCGGACGACCTCTTCGACCGGCGCGACCCAGATCTTGCCGTCGCCGATCTTGCCCGTCCGGGCGGCCTTCGTGATGGCATCCATGATGCCCTGCACCTGGTCGTCGTCGCACAGGATCTCGACCTTCACCTTCGGGACGAAGTCGACTTGGTACTCGGCTCCCCGATAGACCTCGGTGTGCCCGCGCTGACGCCCGAAGCCCTCCACGTCGGTCGTGGTGAGGCCGTTTACCCCGATCTCGCGGAGGGCCTCCTTCACTTCATCGAGCTTGAACGGCTTCACGATGGCGACGACCAGCTTCACGGCGGATCCCTCCCGCGATGGACGCCATCGAGCTTATCGCCCCAGGGGAGCGCTCGGAGACCAGCTGCTGCGCCGGAACCCTCACAGGCGGCGCTTCGCGGGTCAGCCCGCGGCCGCCTTCTTCCGCGGGGCGGCCGCCCTCTTGGCAGCGGTCTTCTTGGCCGCAGGCTTCTTCACGGCGGCCTTTGGCTTGGGTGCGGGCGTCTTCTTCTTCGCCGCAGCCACCGAAGCCTTCAGGGCCTCCATGAGGTCCACCACCTTGGCCGGGGCGGCCTCGGGCGCGACCTCGATCTCCTCGCCGGCGATCTTCTTCTCCACGATCTCGAGGAGGGCGTCGCGGTACCCGTCCCGGTAAGCATCGGGGTTCCACGGCTCGGTGAGGTTGTCGATGAGCGACTTCGCCATCTCGACCTCCTGGGCACGAACCTTCTCGCCTGCCCTCACCGTGTCGAACTCAGCTGCACGGATCTCGTCCGGCCAGTACATGGTCTCCAGGACGAACACGTCGTCCTTGAACCGAAGCGCCGCCAGGTGCTCCTTGTCCCGGAAGGACACCTTGGCGATCCCCACCCGGTTCTCCTCGGACAGCGCCTTGCGAAGCAGGGCATAGGCCTTGGCGCCGGTCTCGTCGGGCACCAGGTAGTAGGACTTCTTGTACAGGACGGGATCGATCTCCTCGAGGTCCACGAACTGGACGATGTCGATGGCCCGGCTGGACTCGAGCGGCACCTTGTCCAGGTCCTCGTCGGTCAGGACGACGTAGTGGTCCTTCTCGTACTCGTAGCCCTTCACGATGTGCTCGTACGTCACTTCCTGGCCGTCGATCTCGCAGACCCGCTTGTATCGGATCCGGCCGTGGTCCTCCTCGTGGAGCTGGTTGAACTTGAGCGACTTCTCCTCGGTGGCCGGGAACACGGCGACCGGAATGGTCACGAGGCCGAACGAGATGGCCCCCTTCCACATGGCTCTTGGCGGCATGGTCGTCCTCCCGGGAACGTCGGTCGCGAAGACGTGATTCTAGCGGTCTGGCCGCCTCGGTCTACCATCGGAGGACCATGCCGGCCAGGAAACGAGCCTCGGGACCCGCCTTCGCCGCCGCCCTCCCCAAGCCCCTGCCCGCCGAGAAGCGGGGGGAGGCCTGGTGGATGGAGGTGGACGGCCGGGAGCTTCGCCTGTCGAACCTGGACAAGGTGTTCTGGCCCGCCGAGGGATACACCAAGGGCGACCTGGTCGGGTACTACTACAACGTCGCCGGCCTGATCCTGCCCCATCTCCTGGAGCGGCCGCTCACGATGAAACGAATGCCCGACGGCATCGCCGGCGACTTCTTCTACGAGAAGAGCGCGCCGTCCCACACGCCGGACTGGCTCTCCCGCTGCCCGGTCGAGAGCGAGGAGGCCAAGACGGGCCTGATCGACTACCTGATGGTCGAGGACACGGCCGGCGTGCTGTTCCTGGCCAACCTGGGCTGCATCGAGTTCCACCCGCTGCACTCGAGGTGCCGATCGGTGGAGTCCCCCGACTACTTGTTCTTCGACCTCGACCCGTTCCCCCCGATCACGTTCGAGGACGTCCTCGCGGTGGCCCTGCACGTGAAAGCGGCCCTCGACGCGCTTGGGCTCGTCGGGTACCCGAAGACGAGCGGTGCCACGGGCGTGCAGATCTACGTACCGGTCGAGCCGGGCTACTCGTACGAACAGGTCCGGGACTTCGTGGGGGCCGTGGGCCGGATGATCCAGAAGGCCGACCGCGACCGGGTCACGATGGCATGGCAGGTCTCGAAGCGCTCCGGGAAGGTCTTCATCGACCACAACATGAACCGTTCGGGGGCGAACATCTCGGCCGCCTACTCGCTGCGGCCGGAGCCGGGCGCCACGGTCTCGACCCCACTCACGTGGAAGGAGGTCGAGAAGGGCGTCGCCCCGGGCGACTTCACCATCGAGACCGTGTGGAAGCGGTTCGAGAAGGTGGGCGACCTGTTCGAGGGGGTGCGCACGAAGCCCCAGGACCTGGGGCCCGCACTTGAGGCCACGGGGCTTTCGCCGGATCCGGCGGCCGCGCCCCCGCGCCCCCGCGCGAACACGAGCGAGGAGGTCATCGCTCGGTCCCGCGACCCCAACCTCGCCGAGTACCTGCGCAAACGGGACTTCGCCGGCACCCCAGAGCCGGCCCCGGGCGCCGCGACGGGGACGGGGAGCTCGTTCGTGATCCACAAGCACCGGGCCACGCGGCTGCACTACGACCTCCGGCTGGAGAAGGACGGCGCGTTGCCATCGTGGGCCGTCCCGCGCGGACTGCCCACCGCCTTCGCGGATAAGCGCCTGGCGGTCCGGACCGAGGATCACCCCCTCGAGTACGGGAAGTTCGAGGGGACGATCCCGGAGGGCCACTACGGCGCCGGCGAGGTTCGCATCTTCGACGACGGGACCTACGAGATGCTGGAGTGGACCGACAAGAAGGTGAGCTTCCGGCTCCACGGCCGACGGTACCCCGGCCTGGAGTATCACCTGGTGAAGACCCGGACCGACTGGCTGGTCTTCCTGGCCAGCCACCAGGACGCGCCCCTCGTGCCCTCCCCGCCCTCGCTCCAGCCGATGCTGGCGGAGGGCGGCCACCAGGAGTTCGACGATCCAAAGTGGCGGTTCGAGCCGAAGCTCGACGGGATCCGGTGCCTCGCCTACCTCTCCGCCGACCTCACCCGCCTGATCACGCGGACCGGCCGCGACGTGACCACCCAGTACCCCGAGATCCACATGATCCACGAGCTGGTGGACCAGGTGAACGCGGTCATGGACGGTGAGATCGTGGCCTTCGACGAGGACGGGAAGAACTCCTTCGAGGCCCTCCAGCAGCGGATGAACCTGGCCAACGAACGCGAGATCAAGCAGATCGCGAAGCAGATCCCGGTCTCGGTGGTGGCCTTCGACCTGCTGTGGCTGGACGGGCGGGACCTCACCGAGCTCGAGCTCGAGGAGCGCCGAGAGCTCCTTGACGCCGTGCTCGAGGAGGACGAGCGCCTCCAGCGCGTCACGTACGTGGATGGCGAGGGCAAGGAGCTGGTGAAGGCGGCCCGGTCGCACGGCCTAGAAGGCGTAGTGGCCAAACGCAAGGGATCCCGGTACCACCCGGGCCGGCGCTCGCCGGAATGGCGGAAGATCAAGCTCACCAACACCCAGGACTGCGTGATCCTTGGATGGACGCCGGGACAGGGCGGACGGGCCGGCACGTTCGGAGCGCTGCTGGTGGGGGCCTACGACGGCGGAAAGCTCCGATGGATCGGCCAGGTCGGCACGGGCTTCACGGACAAGATGCTGGGCAAGGTGATGGAGCGGCTGGAGCCGCTCGCGACGAAGGAGCCGGCGTCGGACGATCCCGACCTCGCGGCGGTCAATTGGGCGACGTTCGTCCAGCCCACGCTGGTCTGCGAGGTCGAGTACCTTGAGATCACGAGGAGCACGAAGAAGATGCGGGCTCCGTCGTTCAAGGGCCTGCGCACGGACAAGGCACCCGAGGACTGCATCCTCGAGCCCCCGGCGGTCAGCCCAGGGTCCGGAAGGCGTTCAGCACGATGACCAGGCCGATCACGGCCACCGCGATCAGGGCCGACCCCACGACCACGCCGGTCCACGCCATCCACGGCCGGCCCGAGCGCCCCCGCCCCATGAGCCCAGTGAACACGGCGAGGACGCCGAACGACGGGACGGCACCGTACAGGACGTAGCCGGCCGGGTCGGACAGCGAATCGAACGGGGTCACCCGCGCCGTCGCCAGGACGATCAGCGCAACAGCGAGGAGGCCGACCGTCGCGAGCACCAGCGCCGCCGCCGCCCAACGGTTGCCGGGGCCGGCACCGTCGGCGGCCCACCGCTCGCTCTGCCGGGGGCTCTCGGTCTCCACCACGGAAGGTTCGTATCACCGCCGGCCGGGCGGCTCAAGCGTCAGAACGGTTCGAAGCCCGCCTTGACCAGGAGCGCCCGGACCTCGCGCTCGTCGATCCCCCGGGTCAGGAGCTCCTTGTACAGGCGGA
>JBOGVI010000462.1:0-4826 GCA_050692695.1 Actinomycetota bacterium | reverse complement strand
GGTCCAACTGGTCCACCAGGGCCAGCGCCGCAGCAGGCCCCTGCACCTCCCCGATGGCGATGGCCCGATTCAGGGCCACGACAGGCGTGGGGGCCACCGCGAGCAACTGGTCGTAGAGGGCGACGACCTGCGACCAGGCGGTCTCCTCGACCGTCGGGGCATCCGCATGGACGGCGTTGATGGCCGCCTGAAGCTGATACCGACCCGGTTGGTTGCGGCGAAGGCACCGGCGGACGATCGCCTGGCCCTCCTCGATCAAGGCCCGATCCCATCGTGTGCGGTCCTGCTCGCCGAGCGGCACGAGGGAGCCGTCGGGCCGCGTTCGCGACGAGCGACGCGATTCGGTGAGGAGCAACAGCGCCAACAGGCCGGCCACCTCTGGCTCGTCGGGCAGGAGCGTCGCCAGGATCCGTGCCAGCCGGATCGCCTCTGAGCACAGATCCCGTTCGGCTGGTCGGCTCAGCCCAGCGTTGTAGATGAGGTAGACGACGGCCAGCACGGGGCGTAGGCGGCCGGGCAGCTCGTGATCCCCCGGCACGCGGTAGGGGACCCGCGCCGCACTGATCTTGCGCTTGGCACGCACGAGACGTCGGGCCATCGTCGGTTCGGCCACCAGGAAGGATCTCGCGACCTCCTTGGTCGACAGGCCGCCGAGCAGTCGGAGGGTGAGCGCCACCTGCGCTTCCGTGGAGAGTGCCGGGTGGCAGCAGGTGAAGATGAGGCGAAGCCGATCGTCCTCCACTAGCCCCACCTCCTCGGACATGCCGGGATCGTCATTGCCGGGCGAGAGCACCGCCACCTCGCGGAGCAGTTCCCGTCCACGCGACTCGCGGCGCAGGCGGTCGATGGCACGGTTGCGAGCGGTCGTCGTGATCCAGGCGCCCGGGTTGGGCGGCAGGCCGCCGCCCGGCCACGTGCGCAGGGCGACGGCGAACGCCTCCTGCACCGCATCCTCGGCGACGTCGATGTCACCGAAGACGCGGATCAGGGTAGCCACCGATCGGCCGGACTCCTCGCGGAAGATCCGGCCGACCTCGGCCTCGTCGAGCTTTGGTGCGGCGTCGACGTCGCGCACGCTGTCAGGCCTCGGCGTTCCGAAACGGACGGACCTCGATCGGGTGCTTGACGGCGGCGATGGTCTTCGACGCCCAGGCGAGCGCAGCGTCGAGGTCCTCGGCCTCGATGATGTAGAAGCCGCCAAGGTGTTCCTTCGACTCCGCGAACGGGCCGTCGGTGGTCAGCACCTCGCCGCCGGACAGGCGCACGACGGTGGCGGTGTCGGGATCGTGCAGGGCGCCGCCGAAGACCCAGGCGCCGGCCGCCTTCATCTCCTCGTTGAGGGCCTGGATCTGCTTCCAGGACTGCTGCATCTCTTCGTCGGTCATCGGGTCGCCGACCGCGCCCTCGACGCTGTAGGTGGACAACAGGTACTTCGTCATGGTGGTCCTGCCTCCTCGTGCTGGGCGGGCACTCCCCGCCTCTCACCCCAACTACGAACGGGCCAAGCCCAGATTGACACGTGTACCCAAGAAAAGCTCGTCCGGGGGCGGCGGATCACCCTTGCCGTGAGGTTGCCCTTGGCGTTGTAGGAGCCCTGGGTCGTCTTCCAGACACTGGACAGATCGCCGCGACGGGGGACTAGGCGGAGCGGGGGACGACCGAGAGCAGGTTGCCCATGAAGTGGACCCTGCGCGCGTCGAGCGCCCCTATGACGAGGTCGCGGGCGATCTCCCGGACCTCCTCGATCAGCACCGCTTCAAGGCCATGACCCTGCCCGAGGCCGGGCGGGTCCTTCACCCGTCGCCAGCGGATCTCGTGGCGGTGCTTCAGTTGTACCTTCGGGGTGCCCCGCACCAGTACGTCGTGACGCGGAGGATCGAGGCCGTGCGACACCCCCTCCTCGATGGGGGGCCCGTCGCGCAGCTAGCAGCGGGCGTCGGGTTGCACAATCAGGCCCACCCGACGAGGCACTTCCGGCGCCACGCCGGGGCGGTACTGGCCCGCTACGATCGTTTTTGTCTGCGCGGCGCGTTCTCAACTGACTTGCTTACTGCCACGGGGCGCGCGCGCCGAACCCGTCTGGCCAGCAGATCAACTCATCTTCGGAAGTTGGGTAGCACGGGGAGGCAGCCGGCCGAGCGTCCGGACGGACACAGCCCCTGGACCTGGGCATTCAGTGGGGCGGGGTGGACTCGAACCACCGGCCGACGGATTATGAGTCTTGCGGCGTCCGTGCTGCCCCGTCCATCTGGTGCCGTCTCGTGCTATCCCGTCCAGGTCAGGAGGCTCTCCCGGGGCCGTTTCGTGTCGTCCTGTGCTGTCCTGTGCTTTCCGTTCGGTAGCACGGTGGGTAGCATAGGCGGTTGCAGCGCCGAGCAGGGCCGTGGCTCCCTGATAGTGCCGTTTCCCGGCCGTGGGCCCTCATGATCCTCGGGGTTCCCCGACTTCCCCCGGAGGCACAGGTACGTCGACCAGGACCGGTGACCCCTGGAGGACCGAGCCTGGAGCGGCGCGGCTCCGATCATCCGGGGCGGCGTGGGGATCGACGGCGAGTGGTTCGACGCCAAGCTCGACGAGCCGGCCAGCGAGTGGACCTGGCGGCGTTGGTCGTTCGAGTGGCAGGCGACCCGTGAGAGCACCTGCTGTCGTCTCGGGCCATCGATGTGGCGGGGTAGGCCCAACCGTTGGACCAGCCCTGGAACGTGTCAGGTCATGGGAACAACATGGGGAAGAGGTCCCGGTGGCGGTTCGGTGAGGCGGCGTCCCCCCCGCCGGCCGAGGTGAGCGGACCGCCGAAGGACCACTGCGGTCATCCTCACCTCGGCGACGGAGCGCTCGGGGCCTTTGCGGGACCGGTTACCGGACGGTAGTGCGGGTGAACCCGGCCTCGTGGACCGGCACGTGCGTGAACGGTTCATCCCACTTCGCCAACTCGGCGGCCAGCGCGTCCGAGATCGGCCCGAAGAGTTGCTGGCCGATGGACGTGTCGAGCCAGTCGAAGGCGGTGGCGAAGTGCCTGGCGTTCACCTGCATGTGGAACTCCATCGAGGCGGAGTCCGGGTGTACTTGGACGATGGAGACCGTGTTGCCGTCCTGGTCGAGGTACACGTGGAAGGCGATCATGCGCGGTTCGTTCGTCTCCACGAAGTCCACGAGCTCGGCAATGCGCTTGCGAGCTTCCTCCTGTTTCCCGGGCTTGATCGTGTAGGTGAACACGTTAATCAGCGGTCCGGACATGGTGCCCTCCCTTCTGCTCGTGAGCCGACCGGCGGCTCGATCCCGTCGTCAGGATGCACCCCGGCACTAACGGTCCGCTAAAGGGCGCCGGTTCGCCCGACGCCGACGGGGTGCTACCGTCTGCCCCGGAGGATCGGTGGAGTTCCGGATCTTAGGACCGGCGGAGGTCCTGGACGGGGGGCGGCGGGTATCTCTCCCCGGGGGGCGCGCACGGGCCCTCCTCGCCCTGCTGGTGCTTCATGCCGGCGAGCCGGTCTCGGCCGACCGGCTCATCGACGAGCTCTGGGGCGAGGATTCTCCCCCGACGGCCCGGACGGTCGTCCATGGCTTGGTGTCGAGGTTGCGGGGTGTGCTCGAGCCAGGCAGGGGCAAGGCCCGGCCCGGTGCCGTGCTCCAGACGTTCGGAAGCGGCTACCGGCTCGCGATCGAGCCGAAAGCCGTCGACGCGCACCGGTTCAAGCGGCTGATCGACGAGGCCCGAGGCGCCCCGGCGGAGGTGCGGGCGGCGAAGCTCTCGGCGGCCCTGGCCCTCTGGCGGGGGCCGGCCCTGGCCGACTTCGCGTACGAGCCGTTCGCCCAGCGAGCCATCACCGCACTGGAGGAGCTTCGGACGCAGGCGATCGAGGATCGGATCGAGGCGGACCTCGCGTCGGGTCGTGCCGCGGATCTGGTGCCCGAACTCGAACAGCTCATCAGGGCCCATCCGTTCCGTGAGCGGCTGCGCGGCTTGCTAATGCTTGCGCTCTACCGCTCGGGACGTCAAGCGGACGCCCTCCAGGGGATGCGTTCCGCGAACCGCAGCTCGAGCTTCCGAGGATCGACGAAGGAGGGCACGTAGGCTCGCCCCGACTGTGCGAACAGGAGGTGAGCCTCGTGCCCGAGGTGAGTGTAGTGGTGGAGCTGCGGGTGGCGGTGGACGAGGGGACCGATCCGGTGGCCCTCGAGCGCGCCATCGCCGAGCAGGGCCGCCGGGGATCCAAGCGGCTGTACCAGGAAGCACTCCGCGTGCTCGATACCCAGGTGACCCGCTCGGCCGGCGGGGCCAAGCAGCGCCTGGAGTCCCGCTGGGTGGCCACGATCTTTGGGCGGGTCCGGGTGTGGCGCTACCGGATCCGGGGCGAGGCAAGCCCCCATCCCCTCGATCGGGCCCTCGGGCTGTCCCAGGCCGAAGCCACCCCGGCCCTGCGGGAGACGGTGTGCGACCTTGCCACCCGCGTCCCCTACCGCCAGGTCGCCGAGGTCACCTGTCGGCTGACGGGCGAGGTGATCAGCCACCAGAGCGCCTGGAGGATCCTGCAGCAGGAAGGAGCGAGGGTCCGCACCGAAGAAGGTGAGCTCCTCACCTCGGTGTTCGAGCTCGGCGAGGCGCCCGCTGAGACCGGTCTTGCCCCTGAGCTCGTGGTGGTGGAGGCCGACGGCACCTACCTCGCTGCCCAGCGCGAGGAGGGCGATCGCTTCGAGGTGAAGAGCGGGGTGTTCTACACGGGCAAGGAGCGAGCTGGCGGACGACGCTTCCGCAGGTGGCGGCTGCTCAACAAGGGCTGCTACGCCACCACGGGGGATGCGGACGCCTTCGGCAAGGGTCTGGC
>JBOGVI010000461.1:0-7761 GCA_050692695.1 Actinomycetota bacterium | reverse complement strand
TACCTCGACTCCGTGGCCGATCGCATGCTCCCGTGGCTGCGCGATCGACCGCTCACGTTGATCCGAGCGCCAGATGGCGTGGACGGCCAGCGCTACTTCCAGAAGGACACACCGGCGTACGCACCGTCGTGGATCCAGACCGTCACGATCCCGGCGCCGAGCGCTAAGCGGGATGTCGCCTACACGGTGTGCAACGACGCCGCCACGCTCGCTTGGCTGGGGAACCAGGCGGCGCTGGAGTTCCATCCGGCGCCGGTCCGCCGGGACCGGCTCGAGCGCCCCGACCTCCTCGTCGTGGACATCGATCCGCCCGACGGCGCGTTCGACGCCGCGGTGGACGTCGCGTTGCTGGTGCTCGACGTCCTCGACAACCTGGGCCTGACCACCCTGGTCAAGACCACCGGCGGCAAAGGGCTCCACATCGTGGTGCCGATCGTGCGACACGTGCCTCCCGAACAGCTCCGGCACGCTGCCACGCGGCTCACTGCGATCGTCGCCGACCGCCGGCCCGACCTGGTGACCGCCGAGTTCCGCAAGGCCGGTCGCAAGGGGCGCGTCATGCTCGACCCCTCTCGCAACGGCACTGGCGCCACGATCGTGGCCCCCTACTCACCTCGCGCTCGCGCCGAGGCCACGGTCTCGTTCCCCGTCCTTCCCGACGAGCTGCGGTCGATCGCGCCCGGCGACTTCACCGTGGCGACGGTGCCCCACCGGCTGGACGGCGCCGGCCCAATGCGCTGGACCGAGGCGGCGAGCAACCGGCACCAGCGACTGCCAGCTTCGCTCCTCCGCGACTGAACAGGTCGCTCCCGCGTATCCGAACTACGGCACGATCACATGGATGTCCAGCGAGTCGGCACAAGGCTGGCCCAAATCGGGGCGGGCGACCCATGTGATCGGCGAGCTCCAGGCAAGGCCTTCGGGATGAACTGAACTCTCAGGGCCGAGAGGAAAGCTCAAGAGCCTCCGGTATGGACAGCGCCGCGCCTTCGGCGAACCGCGCCTCGAACCCCTCCCCACCGAGGGCCCGGCGGAGCGACGCCTCCGTCCTCGTGACTGGGCCGTTCCGGTGCTCACACCAGCGCGCCAACGGACGACCTCACTCCCTCGGCCGCCCCGAACAGGACCGCGCCTCGCTCCGGATCCCCGCCTTGGGCGGACACGGCGGCCAGGGCTTCGACGCCGGCCATGACCTCCCGGAAGCCAACCCGGGCGAGGAGCCGAGCGACTCCCGCAACGTGACCCTGGCCACTTCGAGGTCGCCCACCTCGAGGCGGGCCATCCCCAGGTTGAGCAAGGAGAGCCCGAGGAGCACCTGGGCCCCACCGCTCGGGCACAGGCGACGCTCTCTTCGAGGATGGGCACTGCCTCCTCGCTCCGACCGGCGAGGATCAGGATCCGCCCGAACCCTCCAGGGAGGTGGCGATCCCCCACGCGTCCTCCAGCTCCCGGAAAGCGGCGACCGCTTCGCGCGCCATCTCCGCTCCCCTCGTGGCCCCCTCCGTCTGCGCGACCGCGATCAGCGCCGTGGCCATCCCTCGCAGGTCTCCGAGCTCACGGCCCAGCGCCACCGCGATTCGGAGGTTCCGGACCGCCCGCTGGGGTCCGGATCACGTCCTCGATGTCCCAGGCACACACATAGGCTCCCTCAGCCCGCTGGTGAATCTTAGGCGGGTTGAACGCCCGGCCGCTGCTCAGTCGGCACCGATCGCCAGTGAACCAACACGGCTCCGGAGGAGGACCCTCCCATCGCTTTTCGGTGAGATGGGTCGTGGGAGTCTCATGTTGCTCTGGAGGTCCGGGCGACGGCCGTCGCTGGCTGCGCGGCTAGTCGGGACGTCGCGCTTCGATCGCGCGGTCGTGCCCGTCGCCGTCGCGATGCACGCGGATCTTCGAGAGGCCGACGCCCGCTAGGGTCGACGCCATCTCGCCGGCCTGGTCGCCGCCGATCTCCAGGAGCACGCTGCCGTCGGGGCGGAGCCAGCGCGCGGCTGCTTCGGCGGCCCGCACGAGCACCGTCGTCCCGCGCCGTCCGCCGTCGAGCGCGCGACGGGGTTCGTTGGCGAGCACGTCTCTCGGCAGGAGGTGGAGCTGCTCGGTGGGCACGTAGGGGACCACGGCCGTCATGACGTCGACGCGATCGCGCCACCACGAGGAGAGTGGCTCGTCGAGGCTGCCCACGAGCGCGTGGACGCCGTTTCGGCGAGCACACGCGACGGCCACCGGGTCGACGTCGGTGGCCACCACAGCGGCCCGCGGACGCGCCGAGCCGAGGACGGCGGCCACCGCCCCGCTGCCGGTGCACAGGTCGATGGCGATCCCGACGGCCGGCAGCAGAGAGATCGCCCGCCGCGCTAGCGCCTCCGTGTGCGGTCTGGGCACGAACACGCCGGGATCGACGCGGACCGGGACGCCGCAGAAGCGCACCCACTCGGTGATCCAGGCCAGCGGCTCCCCGCGCAGCCGGCGAGCGATCAGCTCCTCGACGGGCCCGACGCCCTCGCTCGATGCCCGGAGCAGCGCGTCGGCCTCCGCGCAGGGAGTGACGCAGCCACCCTCCGCCAAGGCGCGGACGGCCCACGTGCGTTCCTCGCTCCCCGCGCCTGCGCTGCCCGCTGGGCTCGGGGAGCCCGTTGGCCTCACCATCGGCACCGGTCGGCACGGAAGATCGCAAGTTTCACAAGCAGGAGGATAGGACGGAAAGCATCGCGCTCATCGTGGCGCCAAGCGCACTGGTCTCAGGCTAGGTTTCATTTGCTACAGCGGGGTCGCTGCCGTTCCCGTCTCGGCCCGTCCCGGACGGGAGCTCGCTCATACGTACGATCTCCCAATCCGCAGGTTCGCATTCGAGTCTGCGGCGACATCTACAACCAAACCCGCAGGTAGATGGCCATGTTCGGTGTTCCGCGCGACCGCGCCGATCGCGTGTCCGACCCGTCTCGGACACGCTCTCGTCATGGCGAGGACCGGCCATCGTGCTTCGCAAATGAGAACGTCTCCTTGTCCGCCTCGTCTCATGCGGTGATGACGACTTTTCCTCGGGCGTGCCCGTCTTCCAAATACCGGATGGCTTCCCGGGGGCCTCGCTCAGCGGGTACGTCGTATCGATGACCGGCGTGACCTTGCCGGCCTCAATGAGTTCTTTCAGGAAACTGCAGGTCCTCCTTGCGCTCCATTGAGATCAGCCCGGTCAGCGCGGGGTCGGCCCTCGCCGCAGCCAGCCGGCTCGAGGGGGCGAACTGATCGGCCTCCGCCCGCCAGCGGTATAGTCACGGAGGCATGTCGGAGGATCGCTCATACGTCGATCAGAACACGCGAGAGCGTGAGCGCCTTCGCGCGCTGGTCGGACGCTTGGACGAGGACGAGCTTCGCGCTCCGGTGAACGAGCACTGGACGGTCGCCGCGGTGCTCGGCCACATCGCGTTCTGGGACGCCCGGGTGCTGGCGCTCGCCGACAAGCTGGAGCGTGGCGTCCCGTTCTCGCCCTCCGACGCCGAGCCGGAGGACGTGGACTGGATGAACGACGCCACGCGCCCGCTGATCCACGCGATCCCGCCGCTCGAGGCCGTTCGGCTGGCGTTCCGCATCGCCGAGGAGACCGACGCCCGAGTGGCGAGCCTGCCGGTCGACCGCCTCTGGCCGCGCGACCCGAGCAGCCCGCTCTATCCCCTGCGCGCATCGCACCGGGGCGAGCACCTCGACGACGTCGAGGCGGCGCTCCGAGCCCGCCCTGGACCGAAGGCCGGCGACGCGGCACCGCGGTAACCCCAGCGACGCGTCAGCCGACGAGCAGGGCGAGCTTCCGATGAAGCGCCGGATTGTCGAGCTCGGTCGCAACCATTCTCCGCCACGTCGAGCGAGCTGGCCTCACCGAGCGCGAACGGGTGCACGAGACGCCGGTTCATTGGGCGGCATCGGGCCACAGGCTCCTTGTCCGTTGCGATCGAGATGACAACGGCAGCCGAAGCCCCATCCCCTTCTCATCCCCGCGATGGAAACAGAAATGGACTTACTCGCTCGATTCCGCGGGACGCGGGACTAGCGTCGCACCAAGGCGCCTAGCTCGTTGCCAGGAATTGCGGACCACCGAGGGCCGGGCCCGATCTGGCCCGGCCCTCGGGCCGACATGATCAGGCGATCCGCTCCACGGTGATCTCGGCAACCGGCTCGTCCACGTCCCAGCCGTGAACCGCCGGCACCAGGTCGGCACCACCCTGGATCCCAAGGTGGTGGTGGATCACGCCGCCCTCGGCGAGCGCCGGGTTGCTCACGGCCGTGCCCGCCTCGCCCGACGACAACCCGATCAGGCCCTGGCAGGGCGGCACGATGTCGGCGAAGTCCTCGGTGTTGATCTCGGTCCCGGCGTCGTACCCAGCCGTCCCGGTCGTCACGCTCTGACCTACGCCTACCGGCAGCTTCAACCCGTCCACGCCTGTAAAGCCGTCGTTCGTGCAGATCAGCATCGAAACCCAGGAGAGCCGACGGGCATCTGCCGTCGCGCGGATCTCGAACGTCACGCTGTCGGGGAACATCGCGGCGCCCGGCGTGCCCTCGGGTACCAGCGGGAACGTCCCCTCGATGACCTCCGACACCCCACTCGAGCCTTGCAGCGAAGAGACGAACGGTCCGAGATTGCCGTTCTCGGCGATCTCCTTCACACCCAGACTCGCTGATTCGCCGACCGTGAACGCGTCGACGCTCGTTCGGTGCGTGGCCACGGCAACCGGCGTGAGCGGTTGTCCGCTCGTCAGGTTCGTGATCGTGACCCGATATCGACGCTCAGGTGCTGAGGCACTCGCCGGCACGACCAACACCAGGGCGAGCGCCGCCACCACCAGCGCGGTTCCAACGATTCGAAGCGCTGCGCGCATCCGCATCCCTCCTGTTCCTCAGATCTCGGGCAGTGTCGGTCACCGCTCTAGACGATCGTACGGCCGGGATCCTTACGGTTTCCTTTCGCAGTTGCGAACTTTTTCGAACACGACGGCACCACCTGTCGACGTCAGTCGGGATCGGGACGTTCTCCGGCGGCCCCCCCCTCGTCCGGGTCGCTTATCGGAAGCCATGGCCGTCTCGAGCCGCAGCAAGCGCCTTTTCGAGCCCATCGGGCTCGTCGCTCCGCCGAGAGAATGGGCAAGGGGATTGTCGCTTCGACACGTAGCGTCACGCCAGCACGACCGGCACGTAGGGGCGTGCTTGCCGAGACGACGAGGGCCGGACGCGGGATAACGATGAAGCGTTCACTCGACAAACGCGACCGTTACGTGAATCGGGAGGTGGTCCGAGGCGTCGATCGTGCCGATCCGGAACGACCGGATGTGCAGGTCGGTGGTCAGCCAGACCCAGTCCGGGCGGCGGGGATCCCCCGTGGCGGCGGAGGCGTCAACAAGGCCCGCGGTGCGAAACAGGGAGATCGAAGCTTCGTCGTCGAGCTGCATATTCATGTCCCCGGCGATCACCGCGGGGGTCGCTCCCCCCAGGCATCGAGAACGGCTCTGATCTGCTCCAGGGAGTCGGTCTCAAGATGAGTGCCGACGACGATGCGCTGAGTCCCCCCACATCGACTCGGACCACGAGGTAGCTGCGACCCTGGCTCCCGGGGACGAGAGGCAGCGGGCCGGAGCTGATCGGCTGGATCGGAAGCCGAGAGGACTCCCTCCCAAAGGGCCAGTCACGGATCGAATCTGAGTTTTCGCACCCCCACACGATCCGCTGGGGCGCCCCCGACCCGCGGGACCTTCGGCCGGTGCTGACGGTGTCGCGTGGTGGAGAGGTTCTACATCCGGTAGGGCGGCGCCTGAGGAAGGGCCGCGCTGCCGCCTGTCAGGCAGATAGCCGCTCCGCCAGGTACTTCACGGCGATCGGGTAGCGGTACTCGATCGCCATGTGTGTCGCGTCGAAGAGCTCGAAGAAGACGTCGGTGACGCCGATGTCGGCGAGGGCCCGGCGGAAGGCCTCCGCGCCAAGGTCCAGGAACCATTCGTCCTTCTTCCCGGCGTCGATGTAGATGCCCCGCATCGACCGGAGGGCCTCGGCGTATTTGGGCACCATCCGCACCGGGTCCCACGCCAGCCAGCGCTCCCACACCTCCGGGACCAGCTCGCCCGTGGCCGTGTCGAAGGGGAGCCGGACGGTCCCGTCCTCGTCGGTCGAGTAGCAGGCCGCCATGCACCAGGCGTTGAGGAGGTGCATGTCGTTCTCCTTCGACAATGCCGGTCGGGACCGGAAGTCCTCCCAGAACCTGTCGAAGGAGCCCTCGTACTCGTCGCGGAGCACCCGCGCGGACTTCGGAAAATCCGGCTGGTAGCACACCTCGAACAGAGCGTCGCCGGCGTGCGTGGCCAGTCCGCCGAATAAGTCGGGCCGGAGCATGGCGGTGACCATGGCCCCGTATCCCCCACTCGACTTGCCGGTGATCGCCCGGTGCTCACGGTGGGCCAGGGTCCGGTAGTTCGCGTCCACCCAGGGCACGATCTCGTCGCAGAGGTACATGTGGTACTTCCCGGTGCCGGGGGAATCGAGGTACTGGCTGCCGCCGAGCGAGGTCCAGCAGTCCACATAGACCAGCAGGCACGGCGGCGCGTAACCGGAGGCGAAGAGCTCATCGGCCAGCTCTGGGAAGTTCTTCCGGAACGCTGACCGGTTCCGCCACATGTCGAGCTGGCCGGTGAGGCCCATGATCACGTAGATGCTCGGGTAGCGGCGGTCCGGCTCGTCACTGTACCCGGGCGGCAAGTACACCCACAGCGGGCGCTCGTGCGGGTCTCCGAGTGGGTTGCCCCTCAGGGCCTCGCTCTCGAACCAGCACTCGTCGATCCGGCCACGGAACTCTATGGCCCAGGGCAGCATCCGGCTCCTCCTTCTGGGCGACGAACGAGGAATAGGCGGGCTCTAGGAAGTTGAGTGGTCACGGCCACAATCCGAGTTTCTCTACCCTTCACCCCTGATCCCAACGCAAGCCTTAGTTGATGAAGCGCACAGCGGCGCTCTCAAACAGGCCGTCCTCAGACCCGACGGCGATAGCGGGCGATCGCGAGCGGGGCGAACACCGCCGTGATGACCGCCATCCAGATCACCGCGTCGACCACGGGCTCGGCGACCGGACCCCCCAGCATCAGCCCCCGGGCGCCGTCGATCACCGACGTCACCGGGTTCGCCTTCACGAAGGCCTGAAGCCATCCGGGCATGGTTTCGACCCTCACGAACGCGGTGCTGGCGAACGTGAGCGGCAGGATGATCATGAAGCCCCAGGTGTTCACCGACTCGGTGGTGCGAGCGGTGATGCCGATGAAGGCCATGGGCCAGCACATCACGATGCCGAACGCCGTAACGATCGCGAGCGCGCCGAGCGCTCCGGCTGCGCCCCCACCGAACCGGAAGCCCAGCAGGACCGCGAAGCCCGTGATGATCAGGATGCTCCAGACGACGCGCGCTCCGTCGGCCAGGATGCGCCCGCTGATCACTGCGGACCGAGCGATCGGCAGCGAGCGGAAGCGGTCGATCACGCCACGCTGGAAGTCCACGTTCAGCGCGATCGCCGTAGTGAACGGCAGGAACGCGACGCTCTGCACGAGGATCCCCGGAAGGGCGAACTGCAGGTACTCGCGGCTCGAGTTCGCGATCGCGCCGCCGAACACATACACGAACAGGACCAGGAACATGAGGGGCTGGATGGACATCTCCACCAGCTGTTCAGGTGTTGCCTTGATGTGCAGCAGATTGCGTTGAGCGATCGTGAGCGTGTTCGAGAGTGCGCTCACG
>JBOGVI010000460.1:0-2047 GCA_050692695.1 Actinomycetota bacterium | reverse complement strand
GGGGCCCAGCGGCTGTACGGGAAGTTCGGGTTCCGGCCGGTCGGCGTGCGCAAGAACTACTACCAGGAGATCAACGAGGACGCCCTCATCATGTGGGTCGACGGCATCCGCGGGCCCGAGTATCAGGGGCGGTTGCGGCGACTCATGGAGCAGGTCCCCGAAGGCATCCGCCCGTGAGCGTGGGCCGGTGAGGGTCCTCGGGATCGAGACGTCGTGCGACGAGACCGCGGTCGCGGTGACGGAGGAGGGGCGGAAGGTCCTGGCTAGCCTCGTCGCCAGCCAGACCGACCTGCACGCCCGGTTCGGCGGCGTGGTGCCGGAGCTCGCCTCACGCGCGCATGTGGAGGCCCTCAACCCGCTGATGGACGAGGCCCTGGAGCGTGCGGGCTGCAGGTTCGCCGACATCGACGGGGTGGCCGTGACCATCGGCCCGGGGCTGGTGGGCGCCCTGCTCGTCGGCATCGCGGCGGCCAAGGCCGTGGCCCTGGCAACCGGAGCCGACCTCATAGGGGTCAACCACCTCGAGGGCCATATCCACGCGAACTTCATCGAGCACGGTCCGCCCGAGCCGCCCTACGTGTGCCTGGTCGTCTCGGGCGGGCACACGATGCTCGTCCACATGCCGGAGGAGCACCGCTACGAGGTCCTGGGCCAGACCGTGGACGACGCCGCCGGCGAGGCCTTCGACAAGATCGCCCGGTTCATGGGCCTGGGGTTCCCGGGGGGACCGGCCCTCGACAAGCTGGCCCGCAAGGGGAAGGCGGACGCCGTGGCCTTCCCTCGGGCCATGATGGACACGGGGGGCTACGACTTCTCGCTTTCCGGGCTGAAGACCGCCGTGCTCCGGCACGTGAAGGCGGAGCGGGCGGCCGGGCGGCAGGTGAACCGCGCCGACCTCGCGGCCTCCTTCCAGGAGGCCATCGTGGACGTGCAGGTGACCAAGACCATCGCGGCGGCCAGGGAGAAGGGCGTGAAGACGGTCCTCCTGGGCGGCGGGGTGGTGGCCAACACCCGGCTTCGCGAGCGGATGGAGAAGGCCGGGGCCGAGGCCGGGATCGGCGTGGTCTTCCCGTCGCTCGAGCTGTGCACGGACAACGCGGCGATGATCGCGGTGGCGGGGGCCTCGCGCCTGGCCCGTGGGGAGCGCACGTCGTTCGACGTCGGCGCCGACCCTGGGCTGGAGCTCGGATCGTGACCACCTTCCTGGTGACCGGGGGCGGCGGGTTCATCGGCTCGCACGTGTGCGACCGGCTCCTGGCGGAGGGCCACCGGGTGGTAGCCGTGGACGACCTCAGCACCGGACGGATCGCCAACCTGGCCGAGGCCCGTGGCCACGGTCCGGAGTTCACGTTCTTCAACATCGACCTCCGGGCCGAGGGCTTGGTGCAGCTATTCGAGCGGCACCGGCCCGAGGTGGTGATGCACCTCGCCGCGCAGTCCGGAGTCCGGCCCTCCATCTCGGATCCCACCTTCGACGCCAGCGTGAACGTCATGGGGCTGCTGAACGTGATGGAGTGCTGCGCGAAGACGGGCGTGCGGAAGGTGGTGTACGCGGCGTCGGGGGGAACCCTGTACGGGGAGCCGCGCAGGGTCCCGGTCAAGGAGACGGCCGCTGCCGGGTCGCATCCCGTGTCGCCGTACGGGATCAGCAAGAAGGTAGCCCTCGACTACCTGGCCTACTACGAGCGGTTCCGGGGGACCGACTACACCGCCCTGGCCCTGGCGAACGTGTACGGGCCCAGGCAGGATCCGCACGGCGAGGCGGGGGTGGTCGCGATCTTCGCCGCGAAGATGCTGGCCGGCGAGACGCCGACCATCTTCGGGGACGGGAACCAGACCCGCGACTACGTGTTCATCGACGACGCGGCCCACGCCCTCTCCCTGGCCGCCGAGAAGGGGAGCGGGCGGCTGGTGAACATCGGGACCGGCCTGGAGACGTCGGTGAACGGCCTGTACCGGATGCTGGCGGAGATCACCGGCTTCACCGGCCAGCCGGCCAGCGGGCCCCTGCCGCCCGGCGAGGTGCGCCGGATCGCCCTCGACGTCG
>JBOGVI010000459.1:0-2351 GCA_050692695.1 Actinomycetota bacterium | reverse complement strand
CGTCCCAGCGGCGCCAGCCTTGAGGAGTTTGCGTCGGGTCAGCTTCTTCATGTCTTGCCCCCCACCGTCGAACCTGCTCATGACCAACTACGCCGCGGCCTGGATGATCCGTCGCACGTTCTGTGGGGCGAAGAATTCGGGGATCGGGACCGTCTCGAAGATCGTCCCGAGGAAGCGGTCGGTCTCTTCCTGGTTCCCGTAGAGAGCGGCGAACAGCTGCTGGATCTCCGGGGGCGGCGGCTCCAGGCTGGCGAACTGGCAGTCCAGCTCGTAGCCGGGCATGGCGGCCTCGTTGCGTTGCCGCTCGTAGTCGGCCATCGCCTCCTCGATCGGGCGCCGCCCCGAGAACCCGGCGTCGATGGCGTCGGCGAGGTACTCCGCGTCACGAAAGGCATCGCTGATGCCCTGGGCCAGGTTGGGGTCCTTGTGGTACCCGGCGTCGCCGACCAGCGCCCAGCCCGGCCCGTACGGCTTCCGGAAGTAGTTGGGCAGGTCAGCGGTCCCCAGGAAGTGGGCCTCGCGCTTGCCCGCGTGGACTCGCTCGGCGAGGTGCGGAGCCAGCTGGAGGGTCTGGAGATAGTTGCCTTCGATGTCGGATCGGAGCTCCTTCGCCTGGGCGGCCGGCCATTGGACGGGGAGGCAGACGAGGTCGTCGTTGGTGGGGAGGATGGCCATCCAGCGCCGATCCCGCAGGTAGATCTCGGGGCCTTCGATGGGCACACCGCTCCAGTACGTGTAGTAGGTGCAGGTGAGCGACGGTCGCTCCCGGTAGGTGGGGGCGCCCACGGCCCGGGCGACCAGGGAATGCTGGCCGTCGGCCCCCACCACGAGGCGAGCCCGCTCGGTGACGTGGGCGTCGTCGCGTTCGCCGCCGCGGACGCCGGTGACCCTCCCGTCGTCCCAGACGAGCTCCCGCACCACGAAGCGCTCGCGGAGCTCGACGCCGGCGGCGGCGTCCACCAGGATCTTGTCGAGCACCGTCCGCCGCGGAGCGTACTGCTCGCCCACCCCTTCGAGTGGTGGAGCTGATCCGGTGAGGGCGAAGGGGCCGACGTCGACGGTGTGGTGCCGGACGGGTGGGCAGTTGGACGCGACGACTTGGTCGAGGAGGCCCCAGCGCTGAAGGCGAACGACGCCCGGCGCCATGACGTAGTGGGTCGACATGGTGTCGCTCGGGAAGCTGGCCCGGTCGACAACCAGGACCCGGTAACCCTTGCGGGCGAGCAGCATGGCCGTTGGGGAACCGCCACAGCGGGCCCCGACCACGATGACGTCGTACATGGCTCCTCCTCACGCCGCAAAGTACTCGAGAATGGAGTACTCTAGAAAAGATACTCCTTCTTAGGGTAGAGTCAAGACCGATGCGGGAACTCACCACCACGTCTTACGCCGTTCTCGGGCTCCTGTCCGTCCGTTCCTGGACCGCGTACGAGCTGACCAAACAGATGAGCCGCAGCCTGAGCCACATCTGGCCCCGGGCAGTGAGCGCTATCTACAAGGAACCGAAGTACCTCGTCGTTCATGGCCTGGCCACGGCCTCGGTCGAGGACAACGGGGAACGCAGGAGGACCCGGTACTCCATCACCCCCGAGGGCCGGACCGCCCTCAAGCAGTGGCTCGCCCAGCCGTCTGCTCCGCCCCAGTTCGAGTCGGAGGCCCTCGTGCGGGTGGAGTTCGCCGAGCAGGGGGCAAAGGAGGACCTGCTGAGGACCCTCCGGGATCTGCAGGAGCAGGCCGACGAGTTGAAGGCCCGGCGCCTCGCTCAGCTCGAGGGCTACCTCAACGAGGGGGGCCCCTTCCCTGAACGGATGCACATTCACGCTCTCATCGGTCCCCTCATGATCGAGCAGGCGGCCCTCTTCAGTGACTGGGCCCGGCGAGCAGAGGAGGAGGTCTCTCGCTGGCCCGACGTGTCGCAGACCGCCGCCCCGCGTGGGTTGGAGATCATCCGCGCCTTCTTGTCGGCCCATAAGGAAGAAGACCGCAGACGCGACGGACGTCGGGGTGATGCCGGGTCGGCGACCAAGCAGAGTCAGGCCACCTCCGTTCGCCGACGCCGGCGAAGTTCTGGTTTCGGGTGAGCGAGGGAGGGGTGAGCGCCGGCGCACCTCGAATCCCCCCACATCCAGGGCTGGATCAAGCTCGTGGACCAGTTCCTCGCGGAGCCGATGGACGTCACGTTTTAGAAGCGAGTCGACTAGCGGTGCTGTGAAATGCTTATAGCCGCGGCCGGGGAAGGGACGCAGGTCCGTGGCGTCGATTTGAATCAGGTCGCGCGGCTCCTTGGGCACGTAGCCAGCAGGCTTAGGCGTCGGGTAGCTGCGCCTGAATGGCCGACGCCTATGCCCGGG
>JBOGVI010000458.1:0-3508 GCA_050692695.1 Actinomycetota bacterium | reverse complement strand
CAGGCTGCTGAAGCCGTCGCTGGTGTTCCTGGGGATGTGGGTGGTGATCCAAGTCGCCCTGCATATCGCCGACCTCGGCCGGCCTGCCGGGCCGACGCTGTGGGGCCACACGACGCTGCTCCGAGGGATGCGCCCGCCCGGTGCCACGATCCCGTTCGGGCCGCTGTGGTTCCTCGGGGTGTATGTGGTGGTGGTGGCCATCGCGCCCATGATGGTCCGGCTGCACCGACGGTTCGCGCTGCGGGTTCCCGCGGCGCTGGTGGCGGGGACGGTCGCGGTCGACGTGATCGCCTTCGGGTTCGGGCACCCCGGGGTGCGGTGGTTCAACGTGGCCTTCGTCCTTCTGCTTCCGCACCAGCTCGGGTTCTTTTACGCCGACGGGCGCCTCCCGGCCCAGCCGAGGTGGGTGCTCTGGGGAATGGTCGTGGTGGGGCTCGGCGGCCTCATGCTGCTGACTACCCCTGCGCTTTTCCAGTTGTTCGGTCAGGCCCGGTTCGACTGGTTCCCCACCATCGGCTACTACCCGAAGAGCCTGCTCGGGACGGACGTCGAGCCGATCTCGAACGCCTATCCGCCAACCGTGTGCTTCATGCTCGGGGCGATCTGGTCGATCGGGGCCGTCATGCTGCTTCGGCCCCATCTCACCACGTGGCTGGAGCGGCCCCGCCCGTGGAAGGCCACCATCTTCGTGAACGGCGTGATCATGACCTTGTTCCTGTGGCACATGACCGCGTATCTCCTCGCCATTCTTCTGCTGTGGCCGCTGGGGTTCGGGCACGAGGCCGACAGCACCTCACGGTGGTGGGCGGAGCGGTTCGTGTGGGAGCTGGCGCCGCCGGCCATCCTGGCCGGAATCATCGCCGTGCTCGGGCGGTTCGAGCGCCCCCGAGCGCGTGCGCGCGAGCTCGAGGCGAGGCCTGCGGCCTGACGGGAAGGGCCGAAGCCGGCGGCCTGACGGAGGCGCGGGCCGAGGCGGCGGCGTTAGATCGTGCGCCTTTGGACCACTGCCCGGTACACGAGGAGCACGATCACGGCTCCGAGGATTGAGCCGATCAGCCCGGCCGGATTGAGGTCTTGATCGCCGGATACGAGCAGGTCGCCGATGAAGCCGCCGACGACCGAACCCACCAGCCCGAGGAGCAGCGTTCCGAGAAGGCCCATGGGATCCTGGCCGGGAACCAGCCACCGGGCCACGACCCCAGCGATGAGCCCGATGATCAACCATCCGATGATGCCCAGGTCCTCCTCCTTCTTCCGGGTTCCGCCACGATGCGCTGACCGACGTGTCACCATACACGGCCCCGGGTAAGGAGGAATGATGCGGCTGAAGCGGTTGCGGAGGCGGCGAGGCGGCGTCATCGACCGGAGGGACGAGCCCGGCCCCGGCAGCCTCGGCGGCTTCCCGTCTGGGGGAGGGGGCTTCCCCATCCCGACGGGAGCGGGGATCCCGGTTGTCCTGGTGGTGCTCATCCTCCTGGTGCTGGGTGCCCTTCAGCTCTGCGGCGGCGACGGGGACTTCGGCGACATCGGCGGCGGGTTCGACCGCCTCGACAAGCGGGTGTCCCCGGACCCGGGCGCTCCGGCCGTGGACCCCGAGGCCCGCCTGGTGAAGTTCGTGGACGCGGTGGTGGACGACGTCCAGGTGACCTGGGAGGAGGAGTTCGCCCGGAGCGGACTTACCTACGGGCCGACCAGCGTGGTGCTGTTCTCCGGGTCCACCCGCTCGGGATGCGGGCCGGCGTCGGCGTCGACGGGGCCGTTCTACTGTCCGGCCGACCGGCTGGTGTATCTCGACCTCGACTTCTTCCGCGAGCTCGAGCGGCGGTTCGGCGCGCCGGGCGACTTCGCGGAGGCGTACGTGATCGCACATGAGGTCGGCCACCACGTCCAGACGCTGCTCGGCACGAACGCCGAGGTGCAGCGGGCCAGCCGGGCCAACCCCGACCGGGCCAACGAGCTATCGATCCGCCTGGAGCTCCAGGCTGACTGCCTGGCCGGCGTGTGGGCCCGCGCGGCGAACGCACAGGGTGTCCTGCAGCCCGGGGATCTCGAGGAGGGGATGGACGCGGCGGCAGCCGTCGGCGACGACCGGATCCAGGCCTCCGTCTCCGGCCGCATCGATCCGGAGAGCTGGACCCACGGCTCTTCGGAGCAGCGGGTGACCTGGTTCCGGACGGGGTTCCAGGTGGGGCGGCCGGACGCCTGCGACACGTTCTCGGGCGACGTGTAGTTCCGCGTTTCGTATGGTGTGACCATGGCGACCGCGCCCGTCGAGGTCGACCGGCCAACGGACGAACTGGACGTCGAGCCCGACGTCCCGTGGGTCGTGGTCGTGTGGAACGACCCCATCAACCTCATGTCATACGTCGTGTACGTGTTCCAGAAGCTGTTCGGCTACAGCCGGGACAAGGCCACGAAGCTGATGCTCGACGTGCATCAGAAGGGCAGGGCCGCCGTGTCGCACGGCGCCCGAGAGAAGTGCGAGTTCGACGTGGCGAGACTGCACGCCCACGGGCTGTGGGCGACGATGCAGAAGGATCGCTGAGTGGCGTTCGGCAGAGTCAAGCGGACCCGCAAGGGCTTCGCGCTCCGCATCCCCCAGGCCGAGCGGGACGCGCTGCGGGCGCTGCCGGGGCAGCTTCGCGGGCTGCTCACCGAGGGGGACGCGACGACCGACCCGGTCGTGCGGCGGCTGTTCCCTTCCGCGTACCCCGACGAGCCGGAACGGGCGGCCGAGTTCGATGCGATGGTCCGCGACGACCTTGTGGCCCAACGGATGCGGGCCATCGACGTGATGGAGCGGACCATCGACGCCGAGCGGCTGTCCGAGGACGAGCTGGTGGCGTGGCTCTCGGCCATCAACGACCTCAGGCTGGTGCTTGGGATGCGTCTCGACGTCACGGAGGACATGACCGAGCTCGACGTGGGCGTACCGCCCGAGGATCCCAGGGCGCAGATCTTCGCCCTGTACGCGTACCTCAGCTACCTGGAGGAGGACGTGGTCGGGGCGCTGTCAGGAAGCTGATCCAAGTCGCGTTTCCGTGGGGGGGTCAGCGACCGTCCAATTACGGAGACCACGCCCATCAGCGCGACGACCAGGGCCGCGGTAATGACCGCCACTCCGACGAAGAACAGCGGCAGGTTGATGGTCGAGGCGCTGAAGGCGGTTCCCTTGGTCGAGCCGTAGATGCTAAGGAAGATCCACAGGAACACGACCAGCAGGAACGGCAGGAAGGCGAGGAAGACGAACGCGCCGACGGCGATTCCGATGGCGACCCCGCTGCCCTCTCGCATGGCCTCACCCTACCGGGCGAGTCCGCGGCCCGCACCGGGCGCGCCGGGACCGCGGCCCTACCACGCGTACTACAACTGACAGATGTTCGTGCTGACCAAGGGGGGGGACCTGCGCCTCACCGGGCCCGGCCTGTGACGTAGCCACCGGCGGGGGTTCCCCGCCGGTGGCTACGTCGTTGCTTCGAACCTACTTGGAGAGGCCGTACCCGTGGCC
>JBOGVI010000457.1:0-2478 GCA_050692695.1 Actinomycetota bacterium | reverse complement strand
CTCCTCGGCCAGACGGGTCCCCGCCTCGACGAATGCGTCCGGCGCCGCCCCCACGCCGGTCTCGGCGCGGACGCGGCGACCGGCCCGGGCCGCGCTGTGGAACAGGCCGGTGAGCGCCGGACCCGCGGCCTCCTCGGCTCGGGCCCGGCGGTGGGCCTCCCGGACCTGGGACAGGATCTGGGGCTCGCCGAGGACCATGGAGTCCAGACCCGCGGCCACCGCGAACAGGTGCTGCGCCGCGCCGTCCTCGTAGTGGGAATACAGAGGCTCGGCGAGCAGGTCCGGCGACACCCCACTCGACTCGCACAGGAATCGTTTTAGGGCCAGGAAACCCGCATGGTAGGCGGGGACGCTCGCGTACACCTCCACCCGGTTGCAGGTGGACAGGATGACGGCCTCCCCGACGGCGTCGTCGTCGAGGGCGCGGCGGTACGCCTTGACCAGGTCGTCGTGACCGAACGCCAGCCGTTCGAGCAGCTCGACGGTGGCGCGCCGGTGGGAGACGCCGAGGGTGAGGATGGGCATGGCTCACCGCGATTCTACGCATCTGTCGCGACAGCCATGGGCACGCTGCGCGGCCCGATAGCATCGGTCGCTGCCGAGGGGGCCAGGGGGGTCGATGGCGCGCAAGCGGGCCAGGGCGTACGGGGGTCACGGTAAGATGGCGGGCGGCCCCGTGAGTGCGGAACGCCATCACCGACGTCGCCGGGGTTCGGGTGGGGCACAAGACGGTGGTTCGCGACCCGTCGCCGGATGGCCGAGGACGCGGCGGCGGACGATGAGGTCGCCGAGGGCTGCGTCGGCTCCGGCAGGGCCGGATTCTCGAGATCCTGGATCGCCACGGCCGTCTCTCCCGGGCACACTCGCCGTAGAATCGGCCCGGAGACGTGGCTGAGTGGCCGAAAGCAGCCGCCTGCTAAGCGGTTAGGGGGTGTTGAGCTCCCTCGCGCGTTCGAATCGCGCCGTCTCCGCAGGTCAGAGCCCGTGTCTGCAGCCCCGTAGAAAGTGGCAAGAACAGCGGTATCAGAACCGGCGCAGACGGGCTGACGAGCGCCGCCTGGGGGAGACCCGGCGGGCGTTGGTGGAGTTTGCTGGGGTGCTCCGCCGGCTGCTGGATCAGGGCTACAGCATGGGCGACCTCGGCCGAGAGCTCGGCATGAACCCCCAGGCCATCTACGACGTGCTCAGGTGGACCAAGGGGTAAATTCGGATCCCGGTGAAGGTGCTACCTGGGTGAAGACCGATCCGATCAAATCAAGAGCGACTAGGATGACGCCATGGCACACATCAGATTCGCGGGCGGTGGAGAAAAAGAAGTACCGGACGAGGCCACGCTGACGGATTACGGCATCGAGTGGTTCGATGAGGATGGGGCGCGCCACGTAGTGCCCTGGAGCGCGGTAGTCGAATTTATTGGGCCACCGGGCAGCGAGCCCGAGCCGCCTGCCTCCTTACGCATGTAGTCGCGGGCCGGGCAACCGGCCGGGCGCTGGGGCGGCTGTTTCGGTGAGGTCTATTCCCCTGCGCGGCCCGCGATGCCTGGGCCGGGCTGGTGGAGGAGGCCGGCCAGGCCGTCGTTGCCGGGGGAGCTCGGCCTGTCCCGGCAGGCTGTAGCTAAGCGGCTCAAACGGATACGGTCCTCGCGGGAGGGTTCACGCAAAGCCGTGGCGGCGGCCAGCCCCAGGGGTAGACGCCCATGGATGGAGACACCGGGCCAGAACGCCTAGAGCCAGCTTGGCAGCTATCGCACCTCGATCCCCGGGGAGAACCGTGTCCTTCGTCGACCGCGAGGGCCGCGATCACTCGGGCTGGGTCGTCCGAACCGTTGAACTCCAGGGCCCCAAGACCACTCTTTGGATCGTCATGGACGAAAAGGATGGCCACTTGTTCGAGGTCATGGTCGACCGTCGTCCGCTGCTGCGTCGGCTACTCGATGAGTTGAAGGAAGCGCTCCTTCGGAGCTAGCCGGGCGGGGGCGGTACGGAGGCAGTACGGAGGCAGTACGCGACCCGGCGCGAGGGGTCGCTACATGACACGCATGTGGTTCATGTGACGGTCCTGACCTGCGAGAGCGCCAATATCCGCTGGTAGACGAAGCGTTCGGCGATGCTAAGCGGTTAGGGGATGTTGAGCTCCCTCGCGCGTTGGAATCGCGCCGTCTCCGCCACAAGCGGATGAGGGCAGCCGCGACCGTGGGTATGCTTTACCTTTGGCGCCCGTAGCTCAATGGATAGAGCGTCTGACTACGGATCAGAAGGTTGGGGGTTCGACTCCCTCCGGGCGCGCAGGAGTCCTCTCCGAGTCACCCTAGAGAGACGCCCGGTTGGGGCTCACCACGGCATGTCGCCGGACGGGGTGGGGACGGTGCCGGTCATGGTGGTCCCGCGACCGAGCGAAGACCGGACGTCGAGCGCGCCGCCGAGGGCCTCCAGCCGGTCGCGCATGTTGGTGAGTCCGGACCCTGACGTGGTGGCCGGA
>JBOGVI010000456.1:0-6086 GCA_050692695.1 Actinomycetota bacterium | reverse complement strand
GGGCGGACCCAGCAGGGTCACACAGGCCACCGCCGCGGCGAGGATCCCGCGCGGGGCCGGCCGTCTCCTTGATCGTGCCGATCGAGCCATCCCTTCCCTCCTCTACAGTGGCACCGCATGACCACGTCGATCTTCGGCAGCGTCGTCCACCGGACCGAAGATCCCCGCTTCTTGGCGGGGCAGGGACGCTACGTCGACAACATCCCGGTCGAAGGCGCGCTTCGAGCTTCCTTCGTCCGCTCCATGATGGCGCATGCACGAATCTCCGGTATCGACGTGTCGGTGGCGGCCGCGATGCCGGGGGTGGTGGCGGTGCTCGCCGCAGCCGACCTGGACCTCCGGCCGCAGCCGCCCTCGGACGGCGTGGAGGGCGGCTTCGATCGCCCTGTCCTGGCCGGCGACGTCGTCCGGTTCGTGGGGGAGCCGGTCGCCGTGGTTCTGGCCGAAACGCCGGCCCAGGCCATGGACGCAGCCGAGGTGGTTGCCGTCGAGTACGAGGGCCTTGCCCCGATGATCGGCGCGGAGGCCGCGCTGGCCGAGGGCGCACCGCTCCTGTTCCCGGAGGCCGGCACGAACGTCGCCGAAGCGTTCGACTCGGACTGGGACGAGGACGTGCTCTCGCAGGCGGAGGTGGTGGTACGGGGCCGCGTGGTGAACCAGCGCGTCGCCCCGGTCCCGATGGAGCCGAATGCGATGCTCGCCGTGCCGGACGAGAGGGGCGGGCTCACCGTCTGGGTCTCGACCCAGATCCCCTTCGACGTGCGGAACGACCTCGCGGAGTGGCTCGGCCTGGAGAAGAGCCGCGTCCGGGCGATCGCGCCCGACGTTGGCGGCGGCTTCGGGGCGAAGCTCACGATCTACCCCGAGTACCTGGTATGCGCGGCCGCGGCACTGCGCGTGGGACGTCCGGTCCGGTGGATGGAGACACGCTCCGAGAGCATGCTGAACATGACCCACGGCCGGGCCCAGCTGAACCGGTTCGAACTGGGGGCCACGCACGAGGGCGTCGTCGTGGGCCTCCGCGTCGACATCGTGGCCGACATGGGCGCGTATCCCATCGCAACCTTCCTCCCCGCCACGACGCAGACGATGCTCTCCGGCGTATACCGGATCCCCCGGATCGCCTGCCGCGGCCGGTCCGTGGTTACGAACACGACACCGGTCGCCCCCTATCGCGGCGCCGGGCGGCCCGAGGCCACGGCTCTCCTGGAGCGGGCGGTGGACCTGCTCGCCGTCGAGCTGGGGATGGATCCCGCCGAGGTCCGCCGGCGAAACCTGATCCCGCCCGACGCCTTCCCTCACGAGACGGCGGCGGGGGCGATCTACGACGTCGGAGACTACGAACGGGCCCTCGACGAGGCCCTCCGCCTGAGCGGGTACGAGGACCTTCGCAAGGAACAGGCTGAGCGACGGGCCCGGGGTGATCGGCTCCAGCTGGGGATCGGCGTCGGCACCTACGTCGAGGTCACCGGGTTCGCCCGCGAGTTCGGCTCGGTGGAGGTCCACCCCGACGGGACGGCCACCGTGATGACGGGCATCTCCCCGCACGGGCAAGGCCACGAGACCTCGCTCGCGCAGATCGCCTCGGGGAAGCTGGGTATCTCGTTCGGGAAGGTCCGCGTGGTCCACTCCGACACCGGGATCGTCCCGAGCGGCGAGGGGACGTTCGGCTCTCGCTCGCTCCAGATCGGGGGTTCGGCCGTGTGGAACGCGAGCGAGGAGGTGCTGGCCAAGGCAAAGCGCGTGGCCGCAGCCGTGCTCGAGGTGGCCGAAGCCGACGTCGTGCAGCACGAGGACGGCCGGATCGGGGTGGCCGGTGCGCCCGACCGGGCGTTCACGTGGGCGGAGCTCGCGGTCGCGGCGGCCGATCCGGCTCGGCTGCCCGAGGGCCTTGAGCCGGGGCTCGCGGCCTCAGTGAGGTTTCGGCAGAAGGGGTCCACGTTCCCGTTCGGCGCGCACGTCGCCGTGGTCGAGGTGGACCTGGAGACGGGTGATGCTCGCCCCATCCGGCACGTCGCGGTGGACGACTGCGGCCGGATCCTGAACCCCATGCTTGTCGAGGGCCAGGTCCACGGGGGGCTGGCCCAGGGCATCGCCCAGGCCCTGTACGAGGAGGTCGCGTACGACGAACACGGCACGCCGCTCACCGGCAACCTGACGGGGTATCTGATCCCCGGCCCCACGGAGCTGCCGGGGTTCGTCACGTCCCACACGGAGACCCCCACCCCGCTGAACCCCCTAGGGGCAAAGGGCATCGGCGAGTCGGGGACGATCGGCTCCACCGCGGCCGTACAAAGCGCCGTCATCGACGCCCTGTCCCACCTGGGGGTTCGCCACATCGACATGCCGCTCTCGCCCGAACGGGTGTGGAAGGAGATCCAAGAAGCGGCCTCCGGCCCACAGCATTAGCTCGTTCGGGCTACGACCCACTCGAGAACCGACCCCCTTCCCGCCGAAAACGAATGCAGGACCGTGACGCTGAAACACTCCAACCGTGGGGCGGCCATGCCCGCCATCCTTGCGCTCGGGATCTTCATCGGAGCGAGCCTCGCCTTGGCCAGCCCGCTTGGCTCCCGGATGGGATCGCCGGGCCCCCGGCATATCGTGGAACCAGGTCCGACGCACACCCCGGGAGGTGGATCCGGGGAGGCCGGTAGGGGGAGTTGCCCCGCAGCCGTGCGGTCTCTCGATGTCGGTAAGGGGTACCCGCGAGCGATCGACGCGGTTCCCAAGCGCTGCGAAAGGAACCCGAACGAGGAGTGGAACGCCGGCGAGGCGTCCCAGGCGAGCGGGAACGGCGTCGGTGTCGACGGACCCGAGGGCCACGACGAGGGCGGAGGCCCGTCTGACCAGAGCGATGAGCCGGGCGACGAGGGGTCGGAGGACGCCGAGCCCGGAGACGGGGGGTCCGAAGACCATGGCAACTCTCGTCACGGAGACCACGACCCCAACGGGAACGCCTACGGCCACTTCGACGGCAAGGGGAACAATGGCTAAGGGCGGTCCCAGCCCTCCGTAACCGGTTCGCCCGTCTCAGCCAAGCGCTCGATCAGATCTGCCGCCTTGACCGTGCCCGGGTTGGCCCGGAGCCGGGCCGACGTGCGGGACAGCAGCGACTTCAGCCGCTCGTTCGAGAGCAGCCCGTCGATGGCGCCGGTGAGCTGATCGTCCTCGAACTCGTAGGTCGGTAGGCGGACACCAAGCCCGAGCTCGTCCACCCGCTGGGCGTTGTCGTACTGGTCCCAGAACAGTGGCAGCACGATCATGGGCTTGCCGAAGTACCAGCTCTCGATGACCGTGTTGTTCCCGCCGTGGGTGATGACCAGGTCCACCTGGGGCAGGATTGCCGGCTGCGGTAGGAACTGGGCGCCGACCATGTTGTCCGCGAGCGTGATGAGGTCGTGCTGTGGGCCCTTGCTGACGATGTATCGGTGGCGGGTCTTGGCCAGCACGTCGATCAGCCGCTGCATGAGCTCCACGTCGGCCGAGCCCAGGGAGCCGAGCGAGACGTAGATCAGTGCGCCGTGGTCGCCGAGTTCCCTGTGCTCGTCGTAGGACTCGTGGATCTCGCGCACCGACGCATCGAGCCGATGCACCGTGGCGGGGAGCGGGTCGCGGCGCGCGTAGTCGGCCTCCACAGGGTAGACGTACAGGTTGAGGAACGGAGACTCCCAGATGTAGTCGCGGGACCCTGGGAGAGCCGGGACCCCATGGTCCCGAAGCCATGCGCCGAACTCCGCCACCTGGCGGCCGAGGACCCGGTCGTACTCGTCCCAGAACCCGTCCCACCCGAGGCGGTCCTTCGCCGGGTAGCCGGAGAAGACCGGCGGGATGTCCGGGTCCTTCCACTCCAGCGGGTTGCACGACGTGATCCGGGCCCAGGGCCGTCCGGACGCGGCGACGGCGGCGAACGCCACCACGTTGTCCTCCACGATTGCGTCCGGCCGCAGTTCGTCGAAGATCTCGGTCAGGCGGTCGTTCGCGAACGCCGCGCCGTCGATCAGGGCCTGCCAGGTTGGTTTGAGGAATGTCTGGAGCTGTTCGATCGTCGGCTTGCGGAACTCTGGGGCGGTGTCACGGATGAAGTCCTTCCAGAACTGGCCGGGCTCCTCCTCGTCCGCCGGCGGCGGCTGGAGGCGCATCAGGGCCTCCTCGAACCCCCTGGCCTCCAGGGTCCGCGCGAAGGACTCCTCCACGATGAACACCACCCGGTGGCCCCGTGCCCTCAGCACGTTCCCGATCCCGACGCAGTTGTTGGTGGGCCCGAAAGCGCCCTCCGGGAAGAACACGATGGTCCTTCGCTCCTCGCTCACCGATCCTCCCTGGCTGCCCGAGGCACTGATACTCGGCGGAACCCGCCGGGTCAACCCGGCGTCCGACGGAAGGGAAGAGGCAAGAGACTCCGTTCACCGATGGCGCTGTTCATCTTCTCCGCGGTGCTGGCCACATGCTCCTCAGCTCCCAAGGCGCGCCGAGCCCCACCGCGACCGGCTCGGCGTCTCCGACGACCTCCGCGTCACCGACGCCGCAGCCCGCCATCGTGGTCACGAGTCCCGGCCCGGGGACGAGGTCTCGAGTCCATTGACGATCCGGGGCAACGCGGACGTGTTCGAGGCCACGGTCAGCATCAGCATCCTGGACGCGGCCGGCAACGAGTTCGTGCGGGCCTTCACCACCGCGACCTGCGACACGTGATGCCGCGGCACGTTCTCGGAGACTGTTCGGTTCGACGTGACGGAGACTCAGTCCGGGATCGTTCGCGTGTACGAATCGAGCGCGAAGGACGGTACCCCCCATCAACGTCGTCGACATCCCGGTCAACCTGGTCGCCTAAGCGATCAGGTAGGCGATGGGCAGTACGGCCATGAGCACCAACGCCAGGCCGACCAGCACGTTGGACCAACGCCGCCCGGTCCACCGGCCGCACGTCGGCCGGTGGTTCGACAGGATCAACATCAGCAGGATCAGCGGCGGAGCGGCGACGCCGTTCAGGATGGCCGCGAAGTACAGGCCTCGGATGGGGTCGATGCCGCCGAAGTTGAGGGCCAGGCCGACGAGCACGGCAAGGGCGATCACCAGGTAAAACTTCCGTGCCCGGCTGAACTTCCTTCCCAAACCCTCGCGCCACCCGAACGCCTCCGACAGGGCGTAGGCCGTGGAGCCGGCAAGGACCGGGACGGCGAGTGCGCCGGTTCCCACGATCCCCAACGTGAACAGCACGCTTGCCAGCCTCCCCGCGATGGGCCGGAGCGCTTCCGCCGCTTGCTGGGCGGTCTGGACCGTGGTCACGCCCTGCCTCCCCAGGGTCGCGGCCGAGGAGACCATGATGGCGAACATCACGACCACCGCCGAGGCCATCCCGGCCGTCACATCGGCCCGCATCACCCTGAGGTGCTCGCCATCGACGGAATGCTTCTTCTCGAGCTGCTCTTCCTCGACCTCCTCGCTCGCCTGCCAGAAGAAGAGGTATGGGGAGATCGTCGTGCCCAGGATGGCGATGAGCATGGCGAGCTCGCCGCGAGTCCAGGAGATCTTCGGGACGAACGTTTGCCGCAGGACGGTCCCCCAATGCACGTCGATCACGAAGAGCACCCCGATGTACGCCGCCAGCGAGAGTGTGAGCCACCGGAGCACCTTCGCGTACCGCTCGTAGGGCAGAGAGATCTCCAGCCCGACCATCAGGCCGGCCATGGCGACCAGCAGAAGCGCATGGGGGATCGGGACCAGGAGCCGGACGGACGCCGCCATGGACCCGAGGTCCGCCCCGATGTTGAAAGCGTTGGCGCCGGTGACCAGCGCGACGGCGCCGAACAGCGCCCATCGCGGGAACCGCTCCTTGATGAGCGCCGCGAGCCCGCGGCCCGTGACCAGCCCCAGGCGGGCCGCCGTCTCCTGGACGGCGATGGCGAGCGGGAGTGTGATCCAGGCTGTCCACAACAATCCGAACCCGAACGCTGCCCCGGCCTGAGAGTAGGTACCGATCCCCGAGGGGTCGTCGTCCGAGGCTCCGGTCACGAGGCCCGGGCCGAGCCGCCTGAAGTACCCGAAGCCGTGGAGCCGGTGACGGTGCCGGTGATGGCGGTCGA
>JBOGVI010000455.1:0-7830 GCA_050692695.1 Actinomycetota bacterium | reverse complement strand
GCTCGTGGGTGCTCGACGTGGCCACCGGGACGGGCCTGGTCGCCCGGGAGCTGGCGCAGCGCCACAACGTCCGCATAGCCGGGGTGGACCAGAGCTGGCCCATGGTTCGCCGGGGAGCGCATGCTGTCCGGGTCGAGGGCCTCGACGGGCGGATCGCGTTCGTCCTGGGGCAGGCCGAGCGGCTGCCGTTCCCCGACGAGGCCTTCGACTCGGTGACGTTCACCTACCTGCTGCGGTACGTGGATGATCCCGGGGCAACCCGGGTCGAGCTGGCCCGAGTATTGCGGCCGGGCGGCGTCCTGGCCTGCTTGGAGTTCCACGTGCCGCAGGATCCGTACGCGCAGGCGGGGTGGCGAGCCTACACCCGCACGGTGTTGCCGGCAGCCGGATGGCTCGTGTCGAAGGCCTGGTACCGCACGGGCAGGTTCCTGGGGCCGAGCATCGAACGGTTCTACGAGCGCTACCCGCTCCCGGTCCAGGTCCGGATGTGGCAGGAGGCCGGCATCCGCCGCGTGCGATCCCGGGTCATGGGCGTGGGGGCCGGCATCGTCATCTGGGGCATCAAACGGACGGCGGTGACCGATGCCTGAGCGGACCGATCGGCCGGCCTTCTACGCGCTCGCTCCGGGCGGATGGCGTGACTACTGGACCCTGCTGCACCCGCCGTACACGCTCTGGCACCTGTCCTACGTGGCCATCGGGGCATCGCTCCACCCGGAGCCCGACCTTCGCTGGCTCGGTGAGACCCTGCTTGGGTTCTTCCTGGCGGTGGGGCTCGCGGCGCACGCGCTCGACGAGCTCCACGGCCGCCCGCTGTCGACGCGGATCCCCGGAGGGGTGCTGTGGGGCCTCGCGGTTGCCGGGATGGGAGGGGCGGTGGCGCTGGGCATCGACGGGGCGATCGAGGTGAGCCCGTGGCTTTTCGCGTTCATCGCGTTCGGCGGCTTCGTCGTGGTCGCGTACAACCTCGAGCTGTTGGGCGGGGGGTTCCACTCCGACTTGTGGTTCGCGGTGGCGTGGGGCGGCTTCCCCGCGCTGACCGGTTCCTTCGCCCAGACCGGCCGGGTCTCGGTGCCCTCTGTGCTGGTCGCGGTTGCCTGCGCGGCCCTGTCGTTCGCTCAGCGGACGCTCTCGGCACCCGTGAGGCGGTTGCGGCGCAACGTCCGTGGGGTGTCGGGTGAGCTGTCCCTCGCTGACGGGAGCACCGAGCCGCTCGACGCGGCCGCGCTCCGCCGGGCCCCCGAGCGCGCGCTCCGCTGGCTGTCCGTCGCGATGCCGCTGCTGGCTGTGGGGCTCGTGCTTGCCCGGCTCCTATGAGGAACTGCCGGAGCCCGGAACCGGTCTGTCCGGCAGGGTGAGGCTTGCTCTGACGCGCACCACAGGTCGAACACCTCTAGGGCGACTGTTGGCGCGCCTCCTGGTGGCCGTTCTAGCCGTGGGCGCCGTCCCGGCAGGGTCCGAGGCGGCCCAAGCGGCCTTCCCGGCAAGAACGGACGGATCGCGTTCGTCCGCGAGGGCGAGGAACGCGGGATCTGGCTCGTTCGGCAGGCTGGTGGGGGCGAGGTGCGGCTCACCGGCGGTGAGGACTACCGGCCGATGTGGTCGCCGGACGGGACGAGGATCGTCTTCCAGCGGTTCCACGGGCGGCGTAGCGACATCCACGTGATGGACGCCGCCGGGTCGCACGTCCGGCGGTTGACCAGACGGGGCGGGTATCACCCGTCGTGGTCCCCGGACGGCACGAGGATCGTCTTCGGCAGCACAAGGGATGGAGACGGAGACATCTTCGTGATGGACGCTCACGGCCGCGACGAGACGAAGCTCACGCGCAACCGAACGGAGGAGTTGAAGCCGGTTTGGTCGCCCGACGGATCGGCGATCGCGTTGGTCGGCAGACAGGAAGGGAATGTCGACATCTACTTGATGGCGCCGGACGGCAGCGGCCTTCGTCGGTTGACGCGACACCGGTCTTCGGACCGAGACCCTGCGTGGTCCCCCGACGGTATGCGGCTCGTGTTCGCCAGCAACCGGCGTGGGCGGAATCAGGACCTGTACATCATCGGCGCGGACCGCTCGGGGCTCGTACGACTCACCCATAACTCCGGGCTCGACTGGGCACCAGCATGGTCGCCGAACGGCGAGCGGATCGTGTTCACGAGAGCCCGGTACTGTTTGGAGCAGCAGGGGCTCGTCGTTTTCGACCTGGACGATCGCGAGCGTGCGCGGATCGCGATCTCGCCGGCCTCGGAGCTGGAGCCCGACTGGCAGCCGCGTCACGACGCGTCGGCTAACCGAACTTCGGGTAGTTGAGCGGCCTCCCGGACAGGCCCGCCTCGGCGATCATCAGGCTCCATCCGCCGAGGCTCGATACCGCGATGCGGTCCAGCTCCGGGCCCACGAAGGCCACGTTGGCCGGCTGGTTGAGGACGATGCCGTCGGGATCCTCCGCCAGGATCTCGGGCTCCCCGCCGGGGGGGATCCGGTACAGCCGGTCGGGCCGGTAGCAGCCCACGAGCAAGGCCCCGTCGTCGGCGAGCGCGATCCCGTCGGGCTGGGACCCGTTGAGTTCGACGATCGGCTCCGCCCGTCCCGCCGAGCCGTCGTCCTCGATCGGGATGCGCGAGATCGCCCGGCCCCGGGACTCGATCACCAGCAGGGCCCAGCCGTCGAGGCTCAGACAGCAGCCGTTGGGGAATCGGCACGGCTCCTCGGTCCACACGGCGGTCTCCCCGCCAGGGGAGACCCGGTAGATCAGGCCGTCGTCGTCGCCCCACTCGCCGGAGTCGGTCACGTACAGGTTCCCCGTGTCGTCGAAGGCGGCGAAGTTCGGCACCCGCATGGGGCGCTGGCGTGTGCCGTTCGAGTACGTGGTCACCTCACCGGAGGGAGAGACCTGGGACACTTCGGCCCGACCGAAGTCGCAGGCGTAGACGTTCCCCCCGCCGTCCAGCGCGACGCCGTAGATGAACCCCCTCGTGCTGGCGATCTGCTCGACCAGTCCGTCCAGCGAGACGGCGTAGATCTGGCCGGCCTCCCCGCCGGCGTAGATCCGGCCGTCCGGACCCCAGGCCACGCCCTCCGGATGGTCCAGTCCGGTGGCCAGGGTCTGGAACGAACCGAGCACGTCGTCGCCTCCCGGGTCCGTGGTCCCGGCTCGGGCACCGTGCGATGATACGCGGGCCCGGCCGACGATCGTATGGAGGGGACGATGGCCGAAGAGCTCGACCGCATCCTGGCCGCCCGATTGGGGCGCCGCGACTTCCTGAAGTACTCGGGCATCGCCGCCGGCGCGGGGTTGCTCGCCACGTGCCGGAGGGCCACGGAACCTGGGACCGGCGGATCGCCTGGAGGGGCCCGCCCCGCGCTCGAGGCCGAGCCGGGCACACTCGAGATCTACGACTGGACGGGGTACGGGGACGGCTCTTACGGGGACCAGGTCCTGTGGAAGCAGTACAAGAGGAAGTTCCCGGACCAGGCCCCCAATTTCACAACCGCCTTCGACGACGACAAGGGGTTCACGAAGGCCGCCGCCGGGCAGACGTGGGACATCACCCATCCGTGCGCGTACCGGTTCCCGGACTGGGTGGACCTGGACGTCCTCCAGCCATGGGACACGTCGCTCATCTCCAACTTCGCGGACCTCAACCCGGCCCTGGAGGAGGTCGGCCAATTCGACGGCGGGCAGTACTTCATCGTGGCCGACTGGGGATTCGCGGCTCCCATGTACCGGTCCTCCCTCGTGGAGCCGAGGGAGGACTCGTGGGACCTCCTGTGGGACGAGCGCTACGCCGGCAAGATCTCCTGGTGGGACAGCGTGAACATGCTCGTGGTGGCCGCCTACTACAACGGCGTTTCGGATCCATGGAACATGACAGACGGCGAGCTCGCGCAACAGCGGGACTTCCTGATCGACAAGAAGCCGCTCGTCCGGACGATGTGGCAGGACGAACCGGAGCTCATCCAGCTCGTCAAGCAGGAGGAGGTCGTGATCGCCTACGCGTGGACCTCCGCCTGGAACTGGACGCGGGCCAAGCACCCGGACATGGTCTACATGGAGCCCAAGGAGGGCCGGACGTCGTGGTCCTGCGGCTTCGCCCTGTTCCGGGACACGCCGAACTACTACCACGCGCACGAGTACGTGGACGCGTGGATGAGCGCCCAGTCGGGCCTGTGGCTGCTCCAGAACTACGCCTACGGCCACACGAACACGAGGGTGGATCACTCCAAGCTTTCGCGGGACGTGGTCGAGACCTTCAGCCTGGACGATCCGGCGGTGCTTGAGGAGCCGCGGACGCACCCCGAGCGCCACATCCCGCGCCGTGACACGTACAGCGAGTTCTGGAGCGAGGTGAAGGCCGCCTGACCCTTCGGCGCGGGCGGCGGTAGGAGTGGCGTCCGGCCGGTCCGTAGCCGCGGAGGTCCGCGCGGCCGCCGGGACCCGGCCGTACAGACCGTGGCGGCTCACGCTGGGGTTGCTGTCGGGCCCGCTCCTGTGGCTGGCCCTGTTCTTCCTGATCCCGATCGGCCTGGTCGCCCTGTACAGCGTGGGCGCGGTCACCGTGTTCCGGACGGACGCCGGGCCCTCGCTCGCCGGCTGGCAGCGGTTCCTGACGGGACAGTCGATCTACCTGGGGCTGTTTTGGAAGTCCGTGCGGATGTCGGTCACCGTCTCGGTCCTGGTGGTGGTCCTGGCCTACCCCATCGGCTATTTCCTCGCGCTCTGCGCGCCGAAGAGGAAGTACATCCTCCTGCTCCTGATCATCGTGCCGTTCCTCACGAGCTACCTCCTTCGAATCGTGGCCTGGAGGGTCATCCTGGGGGGCCAGGGCGTGATCAACTCGTTCTTCTTCTGGGCCGGGCTCCGGAGCTCCGACGACCCGGTCACGTGGCTGATCTACAGCCAGTTCACTGTGGTGCTTGTCTTGGTGTACGTGTGGGTTCCGTTCGTGGCGCTCCCCATCTTCGTCACGTTGGAGAACCTGGACCGGTCCATCCTGGAGGCCGCTGGCGACCTCGGCGCGGGCCGGTGGCGCACGTTCTGGCGCGTCACCTTCCCGCTCAGCCTGCCGGGGGTGGTGGCAGCGTTCGTGTTCGTGTTCATCCCCACGATCGGCGAGTTCGTGACCCCGCAGCTCGTCGGTGGGACCGGCGGGTACATGTACGGCAACGCCATCTCGGACCTGTTCGCCCAGGGGTTCGACTGGCGCACGGGATCCGTGCTGTCGCTGTTCCTGGTGGCGGTGGTGGGCCTCATGACGGTGCTCTTCGCGCGGTTCCTCCAGGTCCGAAGCGTGGCGGCGGGTTGATGGACGTCGGGACCTCCCGAAACGGCCTATGGTTGCTGAGGGCCTTCTTCGCGATCCTCGTGGTGTTCCTGTACGCGCCGCTCCTGGTGCTCGCCCTGTTCTCGTTCAACGACGCCTTGACCGTCGCGTTCCCGCTCGAGGGGTTCACCACGCGGTGGTACGAGGAGTTCGTGTCGAACCCGCTGCTGCTCCGGTCGCTCCGGGCCAGCTTCATCGTGGCCGCCACGTCGAGCGTGATCGCGGTCGGCCTTGGTGTGCTCGCGTCGTTCGTCCTGGTTCGCCGGCGATTCGCCGGGAAAGCGGCCGCGTCGGCGCTCGTGCTGTCCCCGCTCGTGATCCCGTACCTGGTCTTCGGGATCTCGCTCCTCATCCTGTTCACGACCGTGGACAAGATCCTCACGGAGACCATGGGCGTCTACATCGGTCTGGGGCTCCACGCCATCGCCATCGGGCACGTGGTGGTGTCCCTGCCGTACACGATCCTGACCATCGTGCCGAGGCTCGAGCGCGTGGAGGTCTCGTTGGACGAGGCCGCCCGTGACCTCGGCGCCACCGGCTACCAGGCGTTCCGGCGGGTCACGCTCCCGCTGCTCCGGCCTGCGATGGTCTCGTCCTTGCTCATCGCGTTCACGCTCTCGTTCGACGAGTACGCCATCGCCTCCTTCCTGGTGGGGACGGAGTCGACCTGGCCCGTGTTCCTGTTCTCGCAGCTTCGGCGGGAGCAGCTCCTCCCCCAGCTGATCACGGTCTCGGTGGTCGTGCTCGCCGCGTCGATGCTGTTGGTGGTGGCCACGGAAGTCGGAAGGCGACGGGCCGAGCGAAAGCTCGGGGCCTGACGCGCGATCGGCCGTTTCCGCGCCGCGACGATACCCTGGTGCCCATGACGTCCCCCGCCACCATCGGCGAGCTCCGCGCCGCCGGCTACCGAGACCGGACCGTGAAGGAGGAGCTCCGGGCCAGCCTGTTGAGCAAGCTGGGCCGAGGCGAGCAGCTGTTCCCCTCGATCGTGGGGTTCGACCAGTCGGTGCTCCCGGGGCTGGAGCGAGGGATCCTGGCCGGCCACGACCTGATCTTGCTGGGGGAGCGGGGGCAGGCCAAGACCCGGCTGATCCGAAACATCGTGGGGTTGCTGGACGAGGAAGCTCCGATCGTCGCGGGGTGCGAAGTGAACGACCACCCATACCGGCCGATCTGTGCCCGGTGCCGGTCGCTGGTGGCGGAGGAGGGCGAGGCCGTGCCGGTCGCGTGGATCGGCCGCGCCCACCGGTACGCCGAGAAGCTGGCCACCCCGGATACCTCCGTGGCCGACCTGATCGGCGACGTGGACCCCATCCGGGTGGCCGAGGGCCGGTACTTGGCCGATGAGCTCACGATCCACTACGGGCTCATCCCCCGGACGAACCGCGGGATCGTGGCCATCAACGAGCTCCCCGACCTGCCGGAGCGGATCCAGGTCGCCCTGTTCAACATCCTGGAGGAGCGCGACGTGCAGATCCGGGGGTACCGGATCCGGCTGCCCCTCGACCTCTTGCTGGTGGTCACGGCGAACCCGGAGGACTACACGCACCGGGGCCGGATCGTCTCGCCGCTGAAGGACCGGTTCGGGACGCAGGTCCGCACCCACTACCCGGATTCCCTGGCAGACGAGATCCGGATCATGGACCAGGAGGCCCGGGCGCCGGCCGGCGAGGTGCCGGTCCGCGTGCCCCGGTACATGGAGGAGGTCCTGGCCGCGCTCACGGCGGAGCTTCGGCGCTCTCCCCACGTGAACCACCGGTCGGGCGTGTCGGTGCGGTACTCGATCGGGAACCTGGAGACACTCTCGGCAGCGGCCATCCGTCGCTCGGCCCGCACCGGCGAGCCCGAGTCCGTGCCCCGGGTGTGCGACCTCCCGGCCGTGCTGGAGGCCTCCCTGGGCCGGGTGGAGTTCGACACCATCGAGGAGGGGCGGGAGGAGGAGATCCTCCTTCGCGCGCTTCGCACGGCCGAGCTGGAAGTGTTCCGCCGCAGGCTCTCCGGGTTCGACTTCGGGGCTGTCCTGTCGAAGTTCGCTGGGGGGTTCGTGGCCGAGACCTCGGACCTCATGCCGGCCTCCGAGGTGCTCGCGCAGTTCGGCCAATTGCCGGGGCTGGCCAAGCTTCTGAAGCGGCTCGGCGTCGAGGAGGAGAGTCCCGGCGTCGCGGCTTCCGCCATCGAGTTCGCCCTGGAGGGGCTCCACCTGTCCCGCCGCCTGAACAAGGAGCAGTCCGGGCGGCTGGGGGCCTACCGGTACGAGGGCCTCGACAGGCCCTAGGGTCCCGCCCGAAGGGGGCCGATGGGCCGTGTCCCGCCCGGTGGGCGTCCGGCAGCCTGGCCGTTGGAGGATCGATGAGGACGTTGCTCATCTTGAACGACCCCCCGTACGGCACCGAGCGCTCGTTCAACGGCCTGCGCTTGGCCGGCTCCCTCTCGAAGCGGGAGGGCGAGGAGGTCAGGGTGTTCCTGATAGGGGACGCCGTCGCGTGCGCCATGGCCGACCAGAAGC
>JBOGVI010000454.1:0-6726 GCA_050692695.1 Actinomycetota bacterium | reverse complement strand
GGCCCCGGCCGCCAGGCGGGCCAGGAGGACCCCGTCGAAGGCGTCGCCCGCCCCCGTGGGGTCGACCTCCTTCACCGGTTCCGCGTCGTAGCGGATCAGCAGGCCCTGCCACGACATGGCCGCCCCGCGCTCGCCGAGCTTCACGCACACTACGGGGTACCGCTGGGCCAGGGCCTCCGCGGCGTCCTCGCCTCGGTGCCCGCACAGCACCTCGGCCTCCCGCTCGTTCGCGAGCAGGACCGTGGCGGCGTCCGTGGCCTCGAAGAAGCGCTGCGTGCCGAAGTCCTTGAGGAGCGGCCAGGAGGCCGCGTCCACCGCGACGTACTGCGCTCTCGCGCGTTCGAGGGCGGCCCGGGCCGCCGGGAGCGAGCCCTCGTCCAGCACGACGTACCCGGACACCAACACGGCGCCGGCCTCGATCGCGGCGGGAAGGTCGTCCGGCGACAGCCGGGCGTTCGCTCCCCGGTCCGCCACCATCGAGCGATCCCCCGCCTCGTGGATCACGAGCATCGTGCCGGTGGAGGCGCCGGGGTCGACCGCCAGGACGGTCTCGACTCCCCATTCCGCGATGGACTCTCGCATCAGGCGGCCGGTGAGGTCGTTGCCCACCCTGCCGTGGAGCCGGACACGCGCCCCGGCGGCGGCCGCCCACACCGCGGCGGTGGCGGCGCTCCCTCCCGGGCGGACCAGCACGCGCCCGTGCACGTCACCGCCCTCGGCGAGCGCGGCGGTCTCCACGCTCACGTCCACCATCACGTCCCCCACGGTCACGACGTCCATGGAGCGACAACCCTATCGCGCCCCTCTCTCGGGGCGGCAAGGATCGGTGGGCCGGTCCGCAGGAGACGCCGAACGTGCTGCGTGGTCGAGCGTCAGGCCATCGGGGTCTGGGGAGACCGGCGAGCCGAGCGCCGCCAGTGGTAGACGAAAACGGCGTAGGCGGCGAGCGCCGAGAGGCCACCGGTCACGACCTGCGCGATCCCCCCCTCGCGCTCGGCGGCCGCCGAGGAGAACTGAGCCGTGACCCCGGGGGCGATCAACCTGAACAGCCCGTAGGCGCCAGTGGCCCCGGCCACCAGCACGATCAGCACGGACACGAGACAAACGGCGTGAACGTACGACTGGTAGGTTCGCCACGCCGGGCTGGCCTCCACGCCCGGCTCGGTCAGGAGCTCTCGGGCCTTGGCCACGTGGAAGCGGAGGACGATCCCCGCCGCCACGGCGATGAGGGCCGCCTGGACCGCCATCCGCCACCACTCCCGGTCGGGGTCGAACGACTGGAGCTGCCGGAAGCCCTGCTCCGATCCCTCGAATCCGGGGGCCGGGGCGATGAGCTCCTCGCCGTACACCGCGCTACCGGGTCCGATCGGGACGGGGAACTCCCCTCCGGAGTCCGAGAGCGGGATCCGGACGAGGGCTTGGACCACACCGATCAGCGCGAACAGGGTGATGAACAGCGAGATGAAGGTGACGGCGAAGAGGTAGAAGGCGTAGGTGCGGCCCCCCGTGGGATCGGGATCGCCCCGTCCGGCAAGAGCCAGGACTCCCAGGACGACCAGCCCCAGCAGGACCAGGGGGATCAGCCCGAGGAGCGCGAAGAACTCCATGTCAGCCGAAACGTACCATCAGGCGGTCTCCTTGATCCCCGCGGCCTCCTCGGCCCACCGGCCGAACGCCCCCCAGAACGGGTCCAGGCCCGGATGCTCCAGAGGCTGCTCGCCCCGGTCCGTTACGAGGACGGTCCCCTGTTCGGGCTCCGTCACCTCGCCGACCACGGCCGACTCGATGCCGGCCCCCGCCAGAGCCGACACGAACGCATCCGCCCGGTCCGCCACGACCGTGGCGATCAATGTGCCCTCTGAGATCGAGGTGTGGGGATCCATGCCGGCGTACTCGCACACGGCCCGAACCTCCGGCCGCACGGGGATCGTCGCAAGCTCGACCCGGATGCCCACCTTCGACGCCGCGGCCACCTCGGTGAGGCCGCCGAACACGCCGCCCTCGGTGGCGTCGTGCATGGCCGTCACGCCCTGCTCCCGCAGGCCGAATCGGCGCGCCACCGCGGCCTCGGGCACCACCGTCATCCGCTCGAAGAGCGCGTCGGCCGCCTTCACCACATCGGCCCCCACGCCCTTGGCCAGGCGTTCGGGGAACGTCGCCGCGAACAACGCGGTGGCCTCGATAGCGGCGCCCTTCGTCACGACGACCTTGTCGCCGGGACGCGCCATCTTCGGCGTCACGTAGCGGTCCTCGGGGCCGGCGGCCATGCACACGGCGCCGCCCACCATGGGCCAGTTACAGCCCTCGTACCGCGCGGTGTGGCCCGTGACCACGGCGATGCCGATGTCCTCGCATGTGTGGTGGAACGCGTCCCACAGGGCCGTCAGCTCATCGTCCGTGATCTCTGGCGGCAGGTTCAGATCCACCGCCATCCACCGGATGGGCAGGCCGCTTGTGGCGGCGTCCGAAGCCAGGATGTGCACGGCGAACCACGCCGCCCGCTCCCAACCGTAGGCCGGCACGACGAAGACCGGATCAGCTGTGACCGCAACGGCCACGCCGTCGGCCACCCGGACCACGCCCACGTCAACGCCGTGCTCCGGGCCGACAAGCACGTCGGAGTCCTTGGCCCCCAGCCGTCGCAGGATGATCTGGTCGAACAGCTCCGCGGTGGCCTTGCCCAACCTCGGCTCCGTCATGTGCTCAGCCTCCTCGCACCGATGCCTGCGCCCGGACGACCTCCACGAGCTCCCGGGTCGCCGCGACCGGATCCGGTGATGAGCCGACGGCCGAGACGACGGCGACGCCCGCGGCCCCGGCGGCCAGCACCTGCCCGGCGTTCGAGGCGTCGATGCCGCCGATGCCGACGACGGGAAGCGACGTCGCCCGGACCACGGCCCGAAGCCCATCCAGCCCCATCGGGACGGCCTCCGGCTTCGTCGGGGTCGACCACACCGTGACGCCGAGGTAGTCGGCGTCTGCGGCTTCGGCCGCTCGGGCTTGGTCCGGAGTGCCGACGCTGATCCCCAGGACCCGACCGGAGCCCAACCGTTCCCGCACGTCCTCGAGCCGGTCGTCCTGGCCGACGTGCGCTCCCCCGGCGCCGCTCGCCACCGCGACATCGACCCGATCGTTCACGACGAACAGCACGCCGGCCGCCCGGCAGGCGCCGGCCAACTCCATCGCGAGCGTGAGCACGTCCTCATCGGAAAGCTCCGGCGCGCGAAGCTGCACGGCCTCGGCGCCCCCCCGGATGGCAGCGAGCGCCACGTCGCGATGGCCTCGGCCGGGCGCGAACCCGCTCGAGGTGATGACGTACACCCCGAGGGAAAGGGACCTCGCGTCCATCGCTCCCTCCGCCGGCATTACCCGGATCAGGTTCCGCGGGTCGCCGGCGCTTTCGGTTCGGGGGCTACCGCTTCGCTGCTTGAGCCCCCGGCCCCACCAGCCGGCCTCTCAGCCCGGTCGTCCCGAGCTCCCCGGTCCTTCGCCCCGAGTATACGTGCGGATGGACGTCGAACGTCGCCGATCTCTCGGACCGAATCGTACGACGGAGATCATCGGCCCGCTCCCTGCACTCGTGCGATGCGCCGCTCTCGCTTCACCCTCTTCCAGTCGCTCGTCTTCGTCGAGAACAGGACGTCGGTCACGATCTGGAGCACGCCGAGGGCGGCGATCGCCCACGCGGCCCAGGCCGGTGCCTCCGTGGCCCACCAGAACGCCAGCGCCACGAACGGCGCGACCTTCGTGGCGAGTGCGCCGGACGCGTGCATCCGGGCCCTGGCGATGGGCGACGCGCGCAGGTAGGTCGCGTAGTCCGTCTTCAGGCCCGGCCGGGGTGGGAACGGGCCGCCGAAGAAGTACGCGACGAACCGGATCCCGGCCAGCCGGCCCACGGCCCAGTGCGCCAGGTCGTGGAGGGAGACGGACCAGGCGCCGGCGGCCACCAGGAGCGCGATCCCCGCGAGGGTGGGGTCCTCCGTACGGAGGGCGACGACCGCGGCTCCTGCCCCGATCAGCGTCCCCGCCGCCAGCACCAGGTTCCCGAACCACACCGGGAACCGGATCTTCACACGTCCCTCGAAGGCCTTTCGGTCGATCCGGCCGGCCTGGTTGGCCCAGTGCGCGGACAGCATCGGGTCGGCCTTCACCTTGCGCAGGAGCCGCCAGAAGCCGAGCCCCGACAAGTCCGTCTCCCCCTCGTCGACCGCGGCCTCGATCCGGGCGAACGCGTCCTGATAGGTCTCGTCTGCTTCAGGAACGCCCGTACCTTGGCCCATCCGGCCTCCGTTCCACGCTACGATGTGCCCCCGGCCCCTCACACGGCGCCCGCACGCGGGAGGAAGAGCCACGTCCAGTCGCACCCAGCCGGACCCCACGGTCCGCATCCCCGAGACGAAACCCAGCCTAACCACCCTCGATGGCCGGTACCACGTCCTCGATCGACTCGCCGCTGGTGGGATGGGCGAGGTGTTCCGGGCGCACGATGCCGTGCTCGTCCGGGAGGTGGCGGTCAAGGTCCTGCACCCCAACCTGGCGGGCGACCTCGGGTTCGTGAACCGGTTCCGCCGGGAGGCGCGGGCCGCCGGCGGGCTGAACCATCCGAACATCGTGGGCGTGCACGACTGGGGCGCGGTCGACGGCGTCTACTTCATGGTCATGGAGTTCGTCCGGGGGCAGAGCCTCCGGGAGATCCTGAACGCCCAGGGAATCCTGGCCCCCGCCCAGGCCGCCGATGTCCTGCTCCAGGTGCTGGCGGCGCTGGACCACGCGCACCGCAAGGGCATCGTCCACCGCGACATCAAGCCCGAGAACGTCATGGTGGCCCCCGACGGCGCGGCGAAGGTGACGGACTTCGGCCTGGCCCGCGCGTACGCGGACGCGCGCGTGACGCAGGCGGGGGCGGTGACGGGCACGCCGCAGTACCTCGCGCCCGAGCAGTTCCATGGCGAGCCGGCCGATCCCCGGACCGACCTGTACTCGCTCGGCATCGTGGCCTTCGAGCTGTTGACCGGGCGAGTGCCGTTCGAAGGCGAGACCTCCATGGCCATCGCGTACCGCCACGTCCGGGACCGGGTCCCGAGGCCGTCGGCCCGCAACCCTTCCGTGCCACCGGGCCTCGACGGCTGGGTGGCGTCCATGACGGAGAAGGACCGGGAGCTCAGGCCGGAGTCGGCTGCCGAGGCCCGCCGGGACCTGGCGGCGGAGGCCTCCTCGTTCCCGCCGGCCGAGTCGATCGGCGAGCTGGTCCAGGAGGCCCCGGAGCCGTCGCCCTCCACCGACCCCCGGCGCGCCCGCACGGTGGCCATCCCCCGCGGCACGCGCGCCGGCGGGAGGCGCGGGAGGCGGCGCACGCTCGGCGTCTTGTTCGCGCTGCTCGCGGTGGTCGGAGCGGCATGGGGAGCGTGGACGTACCTCGTCCCCCACAGCGTGGACGTGCCGAGGGTGATCGGCCTGCGGATGACCGAGGCTCAGACCCGTCTCAACGATCTCGAGCTCACGGTCACCATCGGCGAGGGCGAGTTCTCGCTCCGGGTGCCCACCGACCACGTGCTGGTGATCCAGCCTCCACCGGGAAGCACTGTTCGGGAGGGCACCAACGTCACGCTGACCCCTTCCCTGGGCCCTCCGCCCGTCCCGGTCCCCGACCTGATCGGCAAGACCGTGCCGGAGGCGCAGCGGCAGCTGAAGGAGGCCAGGCTGCGGCTCGGTGAGCCGACGCGGGCCCACAGCGACCGGTTCGCCGTCGGCGAGATCATGAAACAGAGCGTGCCCGGGACCGACCAAGCGCCCCAGGGCAGCGCCATCGACGTGGTGGTAAGCAAGGGTCCGTCGCCGGAACCGGTCCCCAAGGTGATCGGGAAGTCCGAGGAGCAGGCCCGGGGACTGCTCGCCGCGTGGGTGGTGAAGAAGGAGACGAGGTACTCCGACGCCGTTCCGCGGGGTGTCGTCATCGACCAAGGCCCCAACCCGAAGACCGAACTCCAGCCGGGCCAAGCCGTGACGATCGTCGTCTCGCTCGGCCCGAAGTTCGTCCAGGTCCCGAACCTCGAGGGGATGAGCAAGGACGAGGCGGTGGCCAGGATCCGCGAGCTCGGCCTGATACCGCAAGTGAACCAGGTGCCGGGATCGAACGGCGGCACGGTCGTAGGCCAGCTCCCGGAGGCGGGCGACACCGTCCGGGCCGGCTCGACCATCACGATCTACGTGGCGTGAGGATCGGGGCCCACGTCCCCGCCCGAGGGAGCCTCCTCTCCGCCATCACCGCCGCGCGGGAGTGTGGCGCCGAGGCCGTCCAGGTCTTCATGTCCAACCCCCGGGCGTGGGCCGGGCCGCGGATCGCGAGGGCCGAGGCCGAGCAGTTCCGCGGGGCGTGGCTCGAGTCCGGCCTGGGGCCGCTGTTCGCCCACGCGCCGTACGTCGTGAACATCGCGTCGCCTAACCCGGCGTTCGTGCGGCGCTCGATCGATCTGGCTCGGCGCTCGGTCGCCGCGGCGTCGGCGGTGGGCGCTGCGGGGTTCGTGGTCCACGCCGGCTCCGGCGGCCCCGCCGAGCCGAAGGAGGCGCTGGAACGGGCGGCCGCCGCACTGAGGGCCGTGGCTCCCGAAGGCGACTGCGCCGTCGTGGTGGAGCTCACCGCAGGGACCGCGGGGTCCATCGCCTCCACGTTCCCGGAGGCCGCCCGCCTGTTCGAGGCCGTGGAGGATCCCCGCCTCCGGCTCTGTG
>JBOGVI010000453.1:0-2490 GCA_050692695.1 Actinomycetota bacterium | reverse complement strand
GCGTACAGGATGGCGAAGAACGCCGCCCCGAAGATCAGGCCGAGCGCGATCTTCGTTCGCAGGATGGTCCAGAAGACCTGCGTGTAGCCGACCTCACGGAACCACAGGAGGTCCACGAAGAAGCCGGAGAGCGCGGTGAAGCCGATGAGGAGCGCCGCCGCTGCCGCCGCCGCTATGAGCAGCCAGCGACGGCCGCCGACGGGCCGGGGAACGCGCGCCACATCCATCCTCTCGTCCCTGGGAGTGGCGCTCAGCCTATCACCGGGGTTCCGCCGGGCGGGTCGCTCAGGCCTGGCGCTCCAGGTAGGCCAGGGCGTCGGCGAACGTGGACACCGCCACGAGATCCATGCCGTCGCCTCCGGCGGCCGCCGCCTCCTCCAGGTTGTCCTGGGGAACCAAGAACAATGCGGCGCCGGCCCGCTCCGCAGCAACGATCTTCTCGCCGATCCCCCCGATGGCATGCACGGTGCCGTCGAGCCCGATCTCTCCGGTCCCCGCGACGGTCCTCCCCGCGGTGAGGTCGCCTGGGGTGAGCAGGTCGTACAGCCCGAGGGCCCACATCAGCCCGGCGGACGACCCGCCTACGCCGCCGCTTTCGATCTCCACGCCGAACGGGAAGTTTGGGATCAGCGACACGCCGACCAGGGCCTCCTCCCCTCCGCCGCAGGGCTCGCGGACGAGGTCGATGTGGTGGCGCTCGCCGCCCGCTCGGACGTCGAACGCCAGGGTCGATCCGGGAGGCGCGGCCTCGATGGCCCGGGACGCATCGGCGGTGCCACGGATGGGCCGGCGGTCGATGGCAAGGATGAGGTCCCCCGGGTAAAGCTCGCCGTCCGCGGCGCAGCCCTCCACGACGCCCTCGACCAGCGCTCCGCGCCGGTGCTCCTTCGGGTAGCCGGTGAGCTCCGAGAGCGTCACGTAGGTGGCGTCGAGCTTGCTCTGGTCCATCAGCGAGATCGCCCGCTGGCGCTCCTGCTTGGGAGTCTGCCCCGGCGCGAACAGCTCCGAGCGAGGCACCACGGCCCGGTGCGGGTCGATCCACGCGAAGAACGCGCCGAACGGCGTGAGCCGGTCGAAACGGATCGAGGTCATGACGAATCGTCCGGTCGACGGGTACTCGGGATGGCCTTCGACTTGGATCAGGGGTTGGATCTCCCGGGCCGGGCCCGGCCCCACCGAGTACCACGGGAGCAACACCGTCCCCCCCAGGACGACGAGGGCGATCGGCGCGAGGATGGCGAGCCGCTTGAGGATCCGCATCCCGCCGCCCATGCTACGAGCGCAACCGCCAACGGAGCGAAACCCCGCGCGATAGGCTCCGGTCTGAGGGACTGAGATGCACCCCATGGCCATCCTCGGGATCGCCCTCGTCGTGGGGCTGATCGTGTACGCCCTGTCGCTCCGGAGAGGCGAGCAGCTGGCCGTTCAGCCGGCCGCGGACACCCCGGAGGGCGATCGCGGCCCGCTTCCTGGCGACGACCCCCGGACCATGGGGTTCGGTCCCGAGGCTCCCCCGCCGGCGGGAGGATCGTTCGTCTACGTCCCGTTGGCTCCGAGCACCGTGGACTGGCGGACTCGGCTCGGGGGGGTAGCCGGGCTGATCGTCCTGGTCGTCCTCACCGCGGCGATCCTGGCCGGGGTGATCTACCAGGCGGGGCACATCATCAACCAGACGCTGGCCAAGCTCCTGCAGTGAAGCCCGGCGTCACCGCCGCCTGACAAGCTGGAACGAGCTCCGGTACTCGTCGAGGTGCTCGAGCATGGCTCCGGCCCCCAGGATCACCGTCTCAAGAGGCCGTTCGGTGAGATGCACGGGGACCTCGCACTCCTGGGCGAGCAGCAGGTCCATCCCCCGAAGCAATCCACCGCCCCCGGTGAGGAACATGCCGGTCTCCAGGACGTCGTGGGTGAGCTCGGGCGGGGCCTCGGCGAGCGTCTGCCTGGCGGCGTCCACAATGGTCTGCACCGGTTCGGCCATGGCCTGCCGCACCTCGTTCTCGGTGATCTGGACCTCCACCGGCGCGCCGCTCGAGACCTCGCGGCCCGTGACCACGGCGATCAGCTCCTCGGGGGTGGGGAAGGCCGCGCCGATCGCGATCTTCAGCTCCTCGGCGGTCTTCTCCCCGATGGCCACGCCGTACCGGCCGCGGCAGTGATCCCGGATCGCGATGTCGAGGTCGAATCCGCCGATCCGGAGGGACCGCCCGCTCACGACCCCGCCCATCGAGACGACGGCCATCTCGGTGATCCCGCCGCCGATGTCGATGATCAGATTGCCGACCGGCTCGTGGATGGGGAGCCCGGCTCCGATGGCGGCGGCGAGGCCCTCCTCGACCAGCACCGGGCTTCGCCCTCCGGCGAAGCGCACGGCCTCCCGGACGGCGCGGAGCTCGACCGCCGAGCTCTCGGAGGAGACGCACACCAGGACCCTCGGCTTGGGGAACCGGGGGACGCCCACCGTCCGCAGCACGGTCTCGATCATCTGCTGGG
>JBOGVI010000452.1:0-2349 GCA_050692695.1 Actinomycetota bacterium | reverse complement strand
GTCCGCCACTGCTCGCGCCGCAGCCCCGCCACCCACGCGTCCAGCGTGGCCAGCTTCCGCTTCAGCGGCTCGACCTTCCGCACCTCGCAGCACTCCAATCGGAGGTCGAGGCTTCGGTACATCAGGTTCGGGCCGTGCTGCTTCATCAGCCGCTCGACCTCGAGGCGGTCGGGGAACTCGAACTCGACCTGGATCCCGTAGCGCTCCCGGATCCTCTCGAACAACGAGTAGGTCTCCGCCGGAAGCCGCCCGGTGTCGAGCGTGAACACCCGGACCTCCGGGTTGATCCGCCAGGCCAAGTCGATCAGGACCATGCCGTCCAACCCGCCGGCGGCCGAGATGGCCATGCGGGGATGGAACCGGTCCAGGGCCCACACCAGGAGATCCTGCGCGGTGGCGTGCTCGAACCGGCCGGCGGCCTCGTGCACCCAGGCCGCCTCCTCGTCGACGACGGGCAGGGCCGGCTCGTGGATCGGCTCGCGATCGCTCATCCTCCCTCTCCCAGGCCGAGGAACGCGAGCTCGAACCGCCGGTCGCACACGCGACAGTGGTAACCGGCCGGTTCGGCCGGGCGGAGATCCTGCTCGCCGCAGTACGGGCAATAGAAGGGCTGCATCCTCGGCGTGTCGCTCACCGCGGCTCCCACCTCGCGAAGTCGGCCAGCCCCTCGTCGGAGAGCGAGCCCACGAAGTCCCGGAAGCTTGCACAACCGTTGCGGCCGGCCAGATACCGCTTCACCAGGGCCTCGACGTAGTCGGCGGCGTCCTCCGCGAACACGCGCACGCCCTTCGCCTTCCGGCCGAACCCCCCACCATCCCCGAGCCCGCCTCCCAGGTGCACCAGGAACGCCTCCGACTTCGTGCCGTCGGGCCTTGGCATCACCGCGCCCATCAGGCCGATGTCGGCCACCTGGAACCGGGCGCAGGAGTTGGGGCACCCGTTCACGTGGATCCGGATCTGCTCCGCGAGGTCCGGGAGCCGCTCCTCCAACTCGTGAGACAGCCACGCGGCCCGTCCCTTGGTCTCGGTGATGGCGAGCTTGCAGAACTCGATGCCGGTGCAAGCCATGAGGCCCTTGCGGAACGCGCTTGGCCGGACCCGGAGGTCCTCGCCCTCGAGGGCGGCGACGAGGTCGTCGACCCGCTCCTCGGGCACGTCGAGGATCACCATCTTCTGCTGCGTCGTCGTGCGGACGCGCCCGCGGCCGAAGCCGTCGGCCAGATCGGCCACCCGTCGGAGTTGGTGCCCGGGGATGCGGCCGGCCTTTGGGGCGAACCCTACGTACATCCGCCCGTCCTTCTGCGGGAACACGCCGACGTGGTCGCGGTGCATGGAGGGGGAGGGCTCGGGAGCCGGGCCGTCGGGCAGCGCGTGGCCCAGGTACTTCTCCACCTCGGTCCGGAACCGTTCGGGACCCCAATCGGCCACCAGGAACTTGAGGCGCGCGTGGTTCCGGGCTCTGCGGTAGCCGTAGTCCCGGAACACGCCGGTGACGGCGGCCCACGCCTCGGGAACGAGACCGGGCTCCACGAACGCCCCGAGCCGCTTGGCGAAGTGGGGGTTGGTGGACAGGCCTCCGCCTACCCACAGGTCGAATCCCACCTGGCCGCCACATTCGACGCCCACGAACGCTACGTCGTTGACCTCGTGTTGCGCGCACTGCTGCCGGCAACCCGATATGGATGTCTTGTACTTCCGAGGCAGGTTCGAGAACTGCCTGTCGCCCACGTACCGGCGCTCCGTGTCCATCAGATGCGGCGTGGCGTCGATCAGCTCCTCGGCGTCGACCCCGGCCAGGGGGCAGCCGATCATCACCCGAGGGGTGTCGCCGCAGGCCTCTTGGGTGGACAGGCCTACCGACTCGATGCGCTCCCAGATCCGGGGCACGTCCTCGATGCGGATCCAATGGAGCTGGATATTCTGGCGGTCGGTGACGTCGGCGACGTCGCGTCCGAACCGTTCGCTGGCCCAGGCCACGGCGCGGAGCTGTTTGGTGGTGAGCTGCCCGCCGGGGATCCGGATCCGCATCATGAAGAACTCGTCTTCCAGCTCGTGGGGCTCGACGGTGGCCGTGGCCCCGCCGGGGACGCCCTGCCGGCGCTGCGTGTACAACCCCCACCACCGGAACCGGCTCCGAAGGTCGGCCTTGTCGATGGACCGGAAGCCCTCCTTGGCGTATCTCGACTCGATGCGGGCCCGGACGTTCAGCCCGTCGTCGTCCCGCTTAGCCCGCTCGGCCGGGTTGAGCGGCTCGAAGTAGCCCAGGCCCCACTGGCCCTCGCCACGCTTCCTCGGTTGGGTTCTGGCCTCCGACATGCCTCGCGTCCTCCCGGATGGGGAAACGAAAAG
>JBOGVI010000451.1:0-1905 GCA_050692695.1 Actinomycetota bacterium | reverse complement strand
GGGACAGGATCGAGGTCGGGGAGACCATCCAGTTTCACGTGCGGGACGCGGCCACCGCGGACGAGGATCTACGCACCCTCCTCGAGCGGGAGGCGGAGCCGGCGGCCGGGGCGCTGCTGTTCACCTGCAACGGGAGGGGGTCACGCCTGTTCTCGCTCCCGGATCACGACGCGTCGCTTGTGTCGGAGAAGCTTGGGGGCCTTCCGCTTGCCGGATTCAACTGCGCGGGGGAGATCGGGCCGGTCGGGGGGAAGAACTTCCTGCACGGCTTCACCGCGTCCATAGCCCTGTTCGTCGACGCCTGATGCGACCAGGTTCATTGGACCCAGGGTGACCACTCCTGTGCGCCGATCACGAATCTCCAAGTGGCCATGCGCGATGCGGAGCGCGTCCTCGACCCACTCGGGACCGTCGGCCCGAGCGAAGAGGAAGCCGAGGTATCGGTCGCCCTCACGCAGGGGGATCACGTGCCGCCCCGGCCCGATGGTGAGTTCGCAGCGGTCAGCACAGGAAGGTTCGGATCGGCGACGGTCTCCTCTAGGAAGCGCGACTGGAGCTCCACGGCTGCTCGAATCGCCTGCCTGGCCGACTCGAAGACGGCGAGAGCCTCGTTGCCCGTGCAAGAGGCTCTCCCTGTGCAACAACTTCGCCGGAACTACGGCTACCCGCCGTACTTAGGACCCAGAAGGTCTGCTGGTCGACGCTGCGGTGGCGATCTGCGCGGCGGGCTGGGCGGTCTCCTTGCCTTGGGTGGTCTCCTCGCCCTGTGGCGTCTCCTCGCCCATGATGGAACGCCCAATGAACACTGCCCCTTCGGCGATCGCGAGAGCCTTCGAAGTGATGTCGCCCTCCACCCGAGCGCGGGGGCCGAGCCCGACCTTTCCCTTTCCCACGATGTTGCCCTCGACTACTCCACCTACCACCGCGTTCTGGGCGTGGATGTGTCCGTCCAGTCGGCTGTCTGCCGGAAGGGAGACACCGTCCCTCGCGGTGAGGTTGCCTTTCACCTGGCCGGCCAGGGTGATGCTCGTCGCCCGGATATTGGCTTCCACTCGCCCTTGAGGAGACAGCGAGACGTCCCCCTCTGCGGTGATCTTGCCCTTCACCTCTCCCTCGACCCTGAGGGCGCCGGCCGCCACTACGGTGCCCTCGATCCTCGTCCCTCGACCAACAACAGAGACCTCGGAGCGCTCGTCTGTACGATCCGTGCGCACCTCCTGCCTCACGCGCGTACCCCCCCTCATTTGTTGCGCCGGGCCGTCCCTTGCCGCCGCCGGCCCTGGACTCGGCTGGCAGGGGCTCGGGCACTTCGGGACGGCTCGAAGGCACCGTGTTCTCATCCGGGCCATGAGGGCCAAAGGGACGGCGCCAGCGACTCATTGACTTCTTCTCAGAATGCGCCTTCGAGCTACGCTCGATGAGACAACACCTTACGTCACCGGCGAGCGCGAGGGCGGCGGGACGTTGCCGCCGCCGTCCCACGTCACGAACAGAGACCGCTCTCGCCTGGCCATCGGCGCATCATTAGCAGGGCCACCGACTAGAAACCCCTTGGCCGCTCAAAGGTTGTGGGGTAGGACTACTAACTAAGGAGGGGCTCATGAGCGCGGCGGCAGGAATCGTTTTGCTGGTCGGACGCGTCCTGTTCTCGGTCTTCTTCGCCCGGTCCGGGATCGGACACGTGAGGAGGCATCAGACGATGGGCGATTACTCCCGCGCCGCCTCCTTCCCGGCTCCCTATCTGGCCGGCTGGCCGGCGGGCGTGTGTCTCCTGGCGGCTTCCCTTTCGATCGCGCTCGGCATCTGGCCGGACCTGGGGTCCCTCATGGTCGCCGTCTTCGTCGTCCCCGCCGGCCTGTACTTCCATCGCTTCTGGACGCTCGAGGACCCCGCGCAGCGGCAGAT
>JBOGVI010000450.1:0-4831 GCA_050692695.1 Actinomycetota bacterium | reverse complement strand
ACATCGGGGGGACGGCCACCCTCGTGGGAGACCCTCCGAACATCATCATCGGGAGCGAAGCCGGCCTGTCCTACCTCGACTTCCTGGTGAACCTAGGGCCGCTCGTCCTGATCCTCCTGGTCGCGTTCGTGTTCCTGGCCCGGTGGCTGTTTCGCGACACGTTCGAGGACCGGCCGGAGCGGGCGGCCGAGATCATGGCCCTGGACGAGCGGGACGCCCTGGTCGGCGGGACGCTCCTGCCCAAGGCCCTGGCGGTGCTGGGGGTGGTGACGCTGGCCTTCGTCCTGCAGGGCGTCCTCCAGTACGAGCCCTCGGTGGTGGCGCTGCTGGGGGCCGGCGTCCTGCTGCTGATCGCCCGGGGCGAGACCCAGGCCTACCTGCGCGAGGTGGATCTCCCGACCCTCGTGTTCTTCATGGGCCTGTTCGTCATGGTCGGCGCCCTGGCGAAGGTGGGGGTGATCGAGTACCTGGCCGAGCGAGTCATCGACGCCACCGACGGCCGGCTGCTGGTGGCCGCGCTCCTGCTCTTGCTTGTGTCCGTCGTCCTCTCGGCGGTGGTGGACAACGTCCCGTACGTCGCCACCATGGCGCCCATCGTCGTCGCGCTGGCCAGGGCCATCCCGGGCGACGCCACGGTCCTGTGGTGGGCCCTGGCCATCGGGGCCGACCTCGGGGGGAACGCCACCTCCATCGGGGCCAGCGCGAACGTGGTGATGCTGGGCGTGGCAGACCGGAGCGGCCACCGCATCCGGTTCGTGGAGTTCCTGAAGTACGGCGTGATCGTGACCGGCGCCACGATCGCCGTCTCGATCCTCTACGTCTGGATCCGGTACTTCGCCCTGGCCTGAGGCCGTCCGGGGAGGCCTGGGCCGCGGGTTCCTCCTATAATCCTTCAGTTTCCGCTGGGTAGAGGGTTCTTTCCCGCAGTCCGCCCGAGGAGGTTCGATGCACGTCCTGGCTCAGGAAGGCGGACCCATCGAGGCTGTCTTCGGCACCTTCGAGGACCGGGCCCTGTGGGTGGTGCTCGTGATCTCGATCGGCGCCCTGGTGTTCGCCTACTACTTGGTGCGCGAGGTCCTGGCGGCTTCCGAGGGCACCGAGAAGATGAAGGAGATCGCCCGGGCCATCCAGGAGGGGAGCCGGGCCTACCTGAACCGGCAGTTCCGGACCCTCGGCATATTCCTGGCCCTGCTCACCGTGGCGCTGTTCTTCGTCCTCCCGGTGCCTGAGGATGCGGCCCACGGTGAGCTGTTCATCCGCTTCGGCCGGTCCCTCGCCTTCATCCTGGGAGCCGGGTTCTCCGCCGTCACCGGGTTCACCGGCATGTGGCTGGCGGTCCGGGCCAACGTCCGAGTCGCCAACGCCGCTCGGGAGTCCGGGCTACGCCGGGCCCTTCGCATCGCCTTCCGGGCCGGCGGCGTGGCCGGCATGTTCACGGTCGGCCTGGGGCTCCTCGGAGCCACGGCGATCCTGTTGATCTACAAGCAGGACGCGACGAGCGTGCTGGTGGGGTTCGGGTTCGGCGGCGCCCTGCTGGCCATGTTCATGCGGGTGGGCGGGGGCATCTTCACCAAGGCCGCGGACGTCGGGGCCGACCTGGTGGGGAAGGTGGAGAAAGGCATCCCCGAGGACGACCCCCGCAACGCCGCCGTGATCGCGGACAACGTCGGCGACAACGTGGGCGACTGCGCGGGGATGGCTGCCGACCTGTTCGAGTCCTACGAGGTCACCCTGGTGGCGGCCCTGATCCTGGGCGCCGCGGCGTACTCGGGCTCGGAGGTGGGTGCCATCGGGGGCGTGATGTTCCCCCTGTTCGTCCGGGCCGTCGGCGTGCTGACCTCGGTCGTGGGCATCCTCTCCGTTTCTCCGCGGAGCGAGGACGAGCCGGGGATGCGGGCCATCAACCGGGGGTTCTTCGTCTCGGCGATCCTGTCGGCCGTCGTGGCGTTCATCGTGTCCGGCATCTACATGAAGGACTACCGGCCTGGCACGGCAGTGCTGTTCGGCCTGATCCTGGCCGGCGCCATCCAGGTGCTCACCGAGCACTTCACCTCGACCCGGCGAAGGCCGGTCATCGAGATCGCCGAGTCGGCCCAGACCGGCCCGGCCACCACGATCCTGTCGGGCTTCTCAGTCGGGCTGGAGTCGAGCGTCTGGGCGCTGCTCGTCCTCTGCGGCTCGATCGTGGCCGCGTACCTGCTGGGCAACAACCCGGCCGAGCAGCTGTACTTCATCTCGCTCACCGGAATGGGGATGCTGACGACGGTCGGCGTCATCGTGTCGATGGACACGTACGGCCCGATCTCCGACAACGCCCACGGCATCGCTGAGATGTCCGGCGGGCTCGGCGAGCGGGCGGACGAGATCATGACCGGCCTGGACGCCGTGGGCAACACCACGAAAGCCATCACGAAGGGCATGGCCATCGCCACCGCGGTGCTCGCGGCGACGTCGCTGTTCGGCTCGTTCGAGACGGAGCTCGCCCGCTCCGGGGTCGACTTCCTGGGCGTCCGGGTGAACCTGCCGATCGTGCTGGTCGGCCTGCTGGCCGGGGGGTCCATCGCGTACCTGTTCTCCTCGCTGGCCATCCGCGCTGTGGGCCGGGCCGCATCTCAGGTCGTGGTGGAGGTCCGAAACCAGTTCCACGACCACCCGGGGATCATGGACTTCACCGAGAAGCCCGAGTATGCGCGGGTCGTCGATATCTGTACGAAGACCTCGCTTCGGGAGCTGATGACCCCCGGCCTGTTAGCCGTGCTGTCGCCCGTCCTCGTGGGCTTCGCCCTGGGGGCCGAGCCGCTCGGGGCGTTCCTGGCCGGGGCGATCGTAAGCGGCCAGCTCATGGCGGTCATGCTGTCCAATGCCGGGGGCGCCTGGGACAACGCGAAGAAGCTCGTGGAGGAGGGCAGGTACGGCGGCAAGGGGAGCGAGGTCCACAAGGCCACGGTGATCGGGGACACGGTGGGCGACCCGTTCAAGGACACGGCCGGCCCGGCCCTGAACCCCATGATCAAAGTCATCAACCTGGTGGCCCTGCTGATCGTGCCGATCGTGGTGGACAACGCGGACAACTCGGGCCTCCGGATCGTGGTGTCGGTGGCCGCCGCCGTCATCCTCGCCGCGGTGATCTGGTACTCGAAATCGAGGAAGGGTGAGGCCCTGGCCCCTTTTGAGGACGCTCCGAAGGAGGGGGCGGCCGTCTCGTAGGCGGCGTTCCCGAGTTGCGGCGGGCCGCCTCAGCCTCTTCGATTACGCGGATGGGCATCCTCGATCCCTTCCGGCGCTTCCTCCGTCGGATGGCGGAGTCCGACGAGCAGCGCTTGGAGGAGGAGACCAGGGAATGGGCGGCGAAGGTGTCCGGGACCCTGCCTATCGCCCAGGCGCCCTCCCGCAGCCGGGCGAAGGTGGCCGGGGTGGTTCGGCGAATCACGGTCCGGCCGCTAGCGGGCTACGAGTCGCTGGAGGCCCTGGTCTCGGACGGGACCGGCGAGATGTCGATCGTGTGGATGGGGCGGCGGTCCATCCCCGGGCTCTCCCTCGGCACGCGCATCGTCGTTGAGGGGATGGTCGGCGAGCACGGGAGCCGCCGGCGAATGGTCAACCCCAGCTTCGAGTTTTCCACCTAGCGCCTGACCGGCGTGCCTACGTGGCGTTCCCGCGCGGGCCGCTCGGGGTTCCCTCGTCGGTCGCCTCGCCCATGATCGCGCTCCGCAGGGTCGCCTCGGCCTCCCCCGCCGCCAGGGCCAGGACCTCGTCGCCCGGCGTGATCACCGTCTCCGGCTGAGGGATGACCACGTGGCCCTCCCGTAGCACCGCAACGATGGCCGAGTCCGGCGGCAGCCGCAGCTCGTACAGCGGCCGCCCGGCATTCGGCCACGTGTCCGGGATCGTCAGCTCGACCAGCCCGACCCGGCCGCCCTCCAGGCGGAGGATGCGCACCAGGTCCCCCACGGTCACCGCCTCCTCCACCAACGCGGTGAGAAAGTGGGGAACCGAGACCGCCACGTCCACGCCCCACTGCTCGGTGAACATCCACTCGTTCCGGGGGTGGTTCACCCGGGCCAGGACCCGCGGGACGGCGAACTCCTGCTTGGCCAGAAGGGACGTGACCAGGTTGTCCTCGTCGTCGCCGGTGGCGGCGACCACGGCGTCGGCCGTCTTCAGCTCGGCCTTCTCCAGAACCCACGGCTCGCAGGCGTCGCCCAGGAGGAAGTCCACGTCCGGGGCCCACTCCTTCGCCACCTCCATGGTGGCCGGGTCCTGCTCGATCACCAGGACGTCGTGACCTCGGGTGGCGAGGTCGGATGCCAGGTACCGGCCCACGGCCCCCGCCCCGGAGATCACCACCCGCACGGCTAGTGCTCACCCACGGGCGCCAGGATCTCGTCGAGGACTTCCATCGCGTCCTTCTGGAGGATGAGCTGGACGATGTCGCCCTCCTTGAACGCGCTGGAGGACACCGGGATGAACCCGTGGCCGCCCCGGTCCACTCCTACGACCAGGATCTTGCCGTCCGCGTTCATCGAGTTGACGGGCTTGCCGATCAGGTGATCGGGGACCTCGAGCCGCATCCGGAACAGGTCACCGCCGGCCAAGCTCTCCTTGATCTCCTCACGGGGGTGCGACAGCATCAGAAGAATCTGCTTCACGCCCCACGTCGTCGTGGCCACCGTGGGGATGTTCAGGCGCTCGTAGATCTCGGCCCGGCGAGGGTCGTAGATGCGGGCGATGACCTTCGGCACGTGGTAGTACTCGCGGGCCACCCGGGCGGAGACGATGTTCGAGTTGTCGCCGTTCGTCACGGAGATGAAGGCGTCGGCCTCCTTGATAC
>JBOGVI010000449.1:0-3452 GCA_050692695.1 Actinomycetota bacterium | reverse complement strand
CTCCGGGGTCCCGGTGCCGGGCGCGAACGCCGGGTCGCACACGTCGATGTCCACCGATAGGAAGACGTGGAGCAGGCCCTCCACGTCTCGGAGCACGTCGTCGATCACCTCGTCGATCCCCCGGACGTAGACGTCGTCCATCAGATACCACCGGAACCCTTGGGAGCGAGCCCATTCGAAGTCCGAGGGTGGCGGCCAGTACCCGCGAAGCCCGACCTGGACCACGTGCTCGCCCCGAAGCGAGCCCTCCTCCACCAGAAGGCGGAGCGGGGTCCCGTGGTTCAGCCGGGGCTCCTCGTAGGCGTCGTCGGCGTGGGCGTCGAAGTGGATGAGCCCGAGCGGCTCCGGCTTCAGGTGGTCGGCGACGGCCCCCACGTCGGGGTGGGCGATCGAGTGATCCCCGCCCAGGACGAGCGGCAGGGCCCCGGCGGCCGCGATGCCCGAAACCGACTGGCGAAGGGCCCGGTGGGTCAGCTCCGCGTACCCGGGCACGATCTCCACGTCGCCGTGGTCCACGATGGCTAGGACCTCGAAGGGGTCCAGCCCCACGTCCATGTTGGGGCGAGACGTCTCCCACAGGTAGTCCGCGTTGCGGATGGCCCTCGGGCCGAACCGGGCCCCTGGGCGGTTCGTCACCAGCTCGTCGGTGGGGGCACCCAGGATGGCCACGTCCGCTCCGGCGAGCTCGGCGGGGTCGAGCACCAAGGGCAGGTCCGCGAACGTCCCACCCCGCCCGTAAGGGGGTTCGCCCGGGCGGTGGACCCGCATCAGGGGTTGCCCTTGACCTCGGCGCGGTCGGCCTTCGTGTCTGCGACTCCGCGGAGGGCCGCCGGGCCCGGCGGTCCGTTCCCCCGCGCGGTCGCTCTTCGGTCGCTCCCCCGCGGTGCCCGGTCCCGGATGAGCTTGGGGAGCACAGCGGCGACCGTGACCGCCACCATGACGATCGCCCCAACCAGGATCCGGCCGTTGATGAACGCCACAGCGAGCGCGCAGACGGAGATCAACGCGCTCCACAGGTACATGAGCAGGACCGCCTCCCGGTGGGAGTGCCCGATGTCCAGGAGCCGGTGGTGGATGTGCTGTTTGTCGGCGTGAGTGATGCCGAGGCCCTTTCGCATCCGACGCACGATCGCCAGGAGCACGTCGATGAACGGCACGGCCAGCACGAGCAAGGGCACGGCGATGGGGATCGCGACCGCCGCGAAATCGCCGCCGCTCGGCCCGGTCGTGGACTGCCCGACGCCTGAGATGGTGGCCACGCCCATCATCAGGCCGAGCAGCATCGCACCCGAGTCCCCCATGAAGATCTTGGCCGGGTGGAAGTTCCACGGGAGGAACCCCAGGGCGGAGCCGGCCACCACGGCGGAGAGCAGGGCGGCCGTGGAAGGGTCGGCTCCCCCGCCCCGCGCCGAGTACATGTAGGAGAAGAAGGCGAGGGCCCCGATGGCGACCATCCCGGCGGCCAGGCCGTCCAGCCCGTCGATCAGGTTCACCGCGTTCACCATGGCCACCACCCACAACACCGTGAGCGGCACGGCGAGGTCGGGGGATAGAACGAGGATGCCCTGCCCGGGGAAGTAGAAGTACAGGAGCTGGACGCCGAGCAGCACTAGCAGGCCGGCCGCAAGGACCTGCCCGGCCAGCTTGCCTAGGGCCGAAACGCCACGGGTGTCGTCCAACACCCCCAGGGCCAAGATCACGGCCCCGGCGATGAGCGCGACATCGGGATCGGACGTCGCCTCGAACAACCCCGACAGGAACGAGAAGAGCCGCGACACGCCGAGGCCCACCGCGATGCCCAGGAAGATGGCCAGGCCACCCGCCGAGGGCGTGGGCCGGGGATGCACTTTCCGGTCGGACGGATGGTCGATCCACCCCAGTCGGAGCGAGAGTCGGCGAACCAGCGGTGTGGCCACGAACGACGCGACGGCGCTGGCGGCGAACACCACGAGGTACGGGATCACGTCGCCGTGATGGTACTCCGGCCTGCCTGATCGCCGAGCGGCTTCAGCCGGGGTAGACGGGGAACCGGCCCACCAGGTCCTGCACCCGGCCCCGGCAGGCTGCCTTGACGCGGTCGTCGGTGGGGTTTCGAAGCACTTCGCCGATAACGCCGGCGACCTCCTTCATCTCCGGCTCGTCCATCCCGAGGGTGGCCGGGCCGGGCGTCCCCACCCGGATGCCGGACGGATTCAACGGCGGCATGGGGTCGAAGGGGATCCCGTTCTTGTTCACCGCGATGCCGACCTCGTCGCACAGGGCCTCCGCGTCCTTGCCGCCGATCCCAAGGGGGCGGAGGTCGGCCAGCACGAGGTGAGAATCCGTTCCTCCCGAGACGATCCGGAGCCCCTCGTCGGCCAGGCCCTCGGCCAGGGCTCGCGCGGAGCGGACGGTCCGGGCGGCATACTCGGCGAAGTCGGGGCCCATGGCCTCGCGGAGGGCGACCGCCTTGGCGGCGATGACGTGCTCCAGGGGGCCGCCCTGCATCATCGGGAACACGGCCTTGTCGATGGCCTTCGCATGCTCCTGCCGGCACACGATGACCGCGCCCCTGGGGCCCCGAAGCGTCTTGTGGGTGGTGAAGGTGACCACGTCGGCGTGGGGCACCGGGCTGGGGTACGCGCCCCCGGCCACGAGCCCGATGACGTGGGAGGCGTCCACCCACAGGAGCGCGCCGACCTCGGCGGCGATCTGTCGGAACGCGGCGAAGTCGATGACCCGCGGGTAGGCGGTGAAGCCGGCAAGGACGATGTCCGGCCGGTGCTCCTTCGCCAGATCCCTCACCCGGTCCATGTCCAGCCGTTCGGCGTCACGGTCCACCTCGTAGCCCACGAAGTTGAACCACATCCCGGACACGTTCACCGGCGAGCCGTGCGTGAGGTGCCCGCCGTGGGCCAGCACCAGGCCGAGCACCTTCTGCTCGGAGAACGGCCGGAGGAACGCGCCCATCACCGCCAGGTTGGCCTGAGCCCCGGCGTGGGGCTGCACGTTGGCGTGGTCGGCTCCGAACAGCTCCTTGGCCCTGTCGATGGCCAGCTGTTCCGTCACGTCCACGAATCGGCACCCCCCGTAGTACCGGCGGCCCGGGTAGCCCTCGGCGTACTTGTTGTTCATGGTGGAGCCCAGCGCTGCGAGCACCGCCGGGCTCGCGTAGTTCTCGGAGGCGATCAGGCGAAGGGTGGTCCGCTCCCGGTGGAGCTCGCCGGTCATGGCCTCCGCTACCTCTGGATCGTTGCGCCGCAAGGCTTCCCAGTCGGCAGCGTACTCCTGGCTCACAGCTCCCCCCGCTCGATCATCCCGATCTGCTCGAGACGCCGTTCGTGGCGACCACCCTCGAAGGGTGTGGCCAGCCACACCTCGAGGATCTCCCTGGCCAGGGTCGGCGCGATGATCCGGGCCCCCACGGCCAGGACGTTGGCGTCGTTGTGCTGTCGCGACAGCCGGGCCGTGTA
>JBOGVI010000448.1:0-2725 GCA_050692695.1 Actinomycetota bacterium | reverse complement strand
GTTATCGCCCGTTCGGTCCTCGGGTTAACCCCCGGCTTGCGTGCCCGGCAGGGCTAGGCGACGGTCGCAGGAACGCGCTGAACGGCGTTGTTCGCGTAGCCGCCGAGGTTCCAGGCAGGCTCGAGAGGCTGGCTCGCTCCGGTGACGTCGGTGGCTCGGGAGAACAGTTCGCGCTCGCCGGGTTGGGCTTCCCATTCGAAGTTCCAGCCACGCCACGCGAATGGAGAGAGCGGTTGCTCAAGCGCCGCATCGCGCCATGTCCGCCCGCCATCGGGACTCACCTCGACCCGGACGACCTCGCCGCCGCCCGACCACGCCCGACCCGACAGGACGCACGGCCCCGACTCGAGGAACCGCTTGCGGGTGAGGAAGTCCGGGATGCCAGGCGGAACCATGAGGCTCCGCGGCGCCATCCTGGTGACGGGCTCCCCCGGTTCCTCCTCGTGCCGCCGCAGTCGGTACGAGCCGGTCTGTTGGTAACCGTCGAACGGCTGCGTGAGCACTGTGATCCGCTTCAGCCACTTCACGTGGGTCATGCCGTACCACCCCGGCACGATCAGCCGTAGCGGGAACCCGTGCTGAGGGAGCAGCGGTTGCCCGTTCATCTCGTAAGCGAGAAGGACCTCCTCGCGCATCGCCTCGTCGAGCGGCAGGCTGCGCTCGAAGTCCTGTTCGACGTCGCCCTCCAGCCCGCGATCCAAGCCGGTGAACAGGACCTCCACCGACTTGTCCCCGATACCGGCTCCCTCCAGCACGCCTCGGAGCGGTGTTCCCGTCCACTCGGCGTTCCCCACCGCCTCGACCAGCCAGGGCTGGCTGATGGGCCTGGGCTCGAGGAGGGCCCGGCCGTTGCCGGCGCACTCCAGGGTGACGGCGAGCGAGACCCGCGGCCGCGCCCGAACGTCGTCCGGGGACAGCGCAAGGGGCGTGCGGACGTTGCCACCGACCTCCAGGCACCAGGCCGCCGGGTCGACGGCGGGGATGTCATAGTGGACCAGCAGGTAGTGCAGGCCCGCCGGGGTGATGGGATAGCGCAGCGCCTCCAGCGGCATGCCGTGGTTGCGCGCAGCGAGCTGGAGCTCCTCTCGGCTGATGGCCGGCTCGATGACGTCCATGCGGGGACCTCCTTCAGGGCTCCGCGATGAGTCTAGGATCCGCTCCGCCAGGGCCTATCCGGCTAGGAGCGTGGGGATCGCGCCCTCGTACGCGGCGCGGGCTTCCTCCACGGTGGTCTCGAACAGCGTGTCGAACACCATCCGGGGGCCGCCGGTCTCGCCGAGCCGCGAGCAAGGCACGTCATGCGCGGCCGCCAGCTCCTCCAGCACCTCGGCTCTGTCCGCGGTCACCGACACCACGGCGCGCGACGCCGACTCGGAGAACAAGGTGACGTACCAGGGCACGTCGCCGGGGAGCGATACCGCGAACCCGGTGGCGCCGGCCATGGCCGACTCCGCCAGGGCGACGGCCAGCCCGCCGTCGGAACAGTCGTGCGCCGACGCCAGGACGTCCCCACTCGCCCCACCGATCAGGGCGCGGTGGAGCGCGGCCTCGCGGGCGAAGTCGAGCGCCGGCGGCCGCCCCGAGACCTTGCCCAGCACGACCTCGGCGAACTCGGAGCCGCCGAGCTCGGGGAAGGTCTCACCCAGCAGGTAGACAAGGAGACCCGGACCGGGGAAGTCGGGCCGGACCAAGAGACGGTAGTCCTCGATCAGCCCGAGCATCCCCACGATCGGGGTGGGCCAGATCGCCGAGTGGCCCGACTCGTTGTAGAAGCTTACGTTCCCACCGGTCACCGGGGTGCCGAACGCGCGGCACGCGTCGGACATCCCCTGGATCGACTGCGCGAACTGCCACATGACCTCGGGTCGCTCGGGGTTCCCGAAGTTCATGCAGTTCGTGATGCCGAGGGGCGTCGCGCCCATGACCGCCACGTTTCGGGCCGACTCCGCCACGGCATGGGCGGCCCCGAGGTACGGGTCGAGGTGCCCGAACCGTCCGTTGCCGTCCGAGGAGAGGGCCAAGGCCTTCAGCGTTCCCTCAACGCGGACGATCGCCGCGTCGGCTCCGGGCCCGGCCACGGTTCCCCCCTGGACCAGGGAGTCGTACTGCTCCCACGCCCATCGCTTCGACGCCACGTTCGGTGATGACAGCACGTCGAAGAAGGCGTCCCACGGGCCGGCCTCCACGGTGGCGAACGTCGGGTCGTCGTCCAGCGATTGCTCGAAGCCCGGCGGTGGCTCCTTGGGCCGTCGGTGCGCCGGCCCCTCGTCCGTCAGCGACCGGGCCGGCACCTCGGCCACGACCTCCCCGCCTTTCCGAACGGTGAGCGCCCCGCCGACCGCGAGCCGGCCCACCACGGCGGAGGCCACGCCCCATGTGGCGCAGACCCCTCGAACCTCGTCGAGCCTCGAGGGGTGGACGACCGCGAGCATCCGCTCCTGGGACTCGCTGGTGAGGATCTCGAATGCCTCCAGGCCGGGTTCGCGGGCGGGAACGGCGTCCAGTTCGAGCTCGGCACCCAACCCGGCTCGGGCCGCCGATTCGCTGGCGGCACAGGTCAGCCCGGCGCCCCCAAGGTCCCGGAGCCCCTCCAGCAGGTCCTTCGCCACGAGCTCGAGGCACGTCTCGATCAGCAGCTTCTCCGCGAACGGATCGCCGATCTGCACGCTGGGCCGGCTCTCGGCGGCGTCCTCCTCGATGGTCCGAGACGCCAGCACCGAAACTC
>JBOGVI010000447.1:0-1588 GCA_050692695.1 Actinomycetota bacterium | reverse complement strand
GGGTCGATGGGCTTGCCCGGAGCGGAGGCTAAGGGCCCGCCCCGCGCGGGGTCGTGGGGCTTGCCGGCGCCTAGTGGACCGTCAATTCTTAATCTCCGGGTAGACCCGGCGCATCCGTTCCCGGGCGCGATCAATGGTGAAGCGCCAGTTGACCCGGGCAGCGGCTACGTTTCGGCCGCGTTCCCACGCGGCCACCTGTTCGCGTAACTCCTCGATCGTTCCAATCCGCCGAGACAGGCACTGCTTGGTCAACGCACTCAGTTCGTTCTCCGCGATGTTGAGCCAACTGCCGTGCTTCGGCGTGTAGTGGATGTCCAGCCTCTGGGCCAGCCGCCTGGCTTCGGCCGGCGGGAACGCCTCGTAGAGCGATCCCACGGTATGCGTGTTGAGGTTGTCCATCACCAGCGTCACCTTCGGCACCCCCGCATACGGACCCTCCAGCAGGTCTCGAACCTTGTGGGCCCAGTCGATCTTGGTGCGATGCTCGGTCACGGACACGTCGCGCCGACCCGCCAAGGGCTCGGTGAACATGAAGATGTCGGCGACCCCGTTGCGCGCGTACTCATAGTCGATCCGGGCCGGCCGCCCCGTTGCCGCCGGAATCGGTTCGCGCGTCTCTTGGATCAGTTGCACGGGCTGTTCGTCCATGCAGACCACCGGCGCCTGGGGATCGTACGGACGCTCGTACACCGAAAGAACGTCCTCCATCCGCGCGACGTACTCCCCGTCCTTCTCGGGCGGGATCACCCATGCTTCCTGACGGTGCGGCTGCAGATCCCCTTTTTTAGTACCCCGCGCACCGTCTCGTGACTGACCGAGTCGACGATCTTCAGTCGAACGACCTCCCCCGCCAAAAGACGCAGCGTCCAGCGCGCACGGCCCTCCGGCGCTTTGCCCGCCGCCAAGGCCAACAGCTCCCCTTCGCCCTTCGTGTCGAAGATCCGCTTGCGAGGCGGCTCCGCCCGCTTCTTGCGTTCCAGAGCCCGCTCGAACCCCTCCAGCACCAACTGCTTGCGGATCGTTCGCGCCGTCCTCCCATCCACGTCGAACGCCTCCGCCGCCTTCTCGTCGGTCCACCCCGGACCCTGTGGCCCCTGATCGATCTTCAGAAGCACCTGCGCGCGCATCCGCTTCTTGCGAGCCACACGGCCGCTTGAACCGACGATGGCGCCAAGCTGCGCACGTTCCTCTTCGGTGAGCTCCACCCGGTACCGCTTCTCGGACATGGCTTCCCCCTCTCAGGCGACGCTTCTCGTCACCCGTAGGAGTTATCGGCCATTCCGACGATAGGGCGTATTTAATCTGACGGTCCACTAGGCCCTTAAGCTTTTAGCTGACAGGGTCGCCGGGGACCTTGGGGAGGGTGCCGCTGGGGGACGCCTTGGGCTTGAGGCGAACCTCGTCGAGGTACAGTTCGGCGGGATCGCTCGAGGCGGACAGGATCTTGAGGGACGAGACCGCGTCCCAGCGCGGCTCGCCCTTCTTCTGGAAGTAGGCCAGCGGGAGGCGGACCTGGTTCCAGAAGCGGTCGGAGACCATGAGCTCGAACGTCCAGGCGTTGGTGCCGTCGCCCGCTTGGATCGAAACC
>JBOGVI010000446.1:0-2256 GCA_050692695.1 Actinomycetota bacterium | reverse complement strand
CCTGATACTCGGGCCCGCGGATGCCGTCGACCCACATGATGAGGGCGTCCTCGTTGATCTCCTGGTAGTAGTTCTTGCGCACGCCGACCGGCCGGAACCCGAACTTCCCGTACAGCCGCTGGGCCCCGTAGTTCGACACCCGGACCTCCAGCGAGATGGCCTCGGCCCCCATGGCGATGGCGTTATGGAGGAGGTCGTGGAGCAGCCGGGTGCCGATCTTGTGGCGGTGATGCTCGGGGTCCACGGCGATGTTCGTCACGTGGGCCTCCTGGCCGTAGCAGATCAGGCCTCCGTACCCGACCACCTCTCGGTCCATCCGGGCCGTGAGGTAGCAGCGGTTCCGGGTCTCCGCCATCTCGGAGAGGAACAGGTTGGGGCTCCAAGGACGCGGATACACCTGGCGCTCGATGGTCATCACGCCGCGCAGGTGGCGGCGCTTCATCCGGGTCACCTCAAGCCGAGGCGCCTCTGGCTCGCTGATCCCAAGCGATCTCCGCATCCGTCTTCCTCAGGTAGAGCGGCACTATCTCGAACGATCGGTCGGTTTCCTCCCGGATGAAGCGGGGGACGGCCAGATCGACCAGGGCCGACGCGTTCGGGTGGCCCTGCGTCGGCGAGGCGAACTCTACCTTGGTCCCTGCCTCCTCCAGCTCACGCCGGTACAGGATGGCACCGTTCCCGACCAGCAACACTTCTTCCCGGAGGGCCTCGAGGTCCGCTGCGAGGTGCCCGGGCGGGGCCACCCGATACCCCCCCTCCCGCATCACGCCGCCCGGCACGCCCCGGTAGAAGGCGTGGAACACCTCTCCCCGGCGTGCGTCGATCACCGCGCCGATCAGGCGGCGCGTGTACCGGACCCCGAACGCCAGGACGTCGAGGGACGGGATCCCCACGATCGGGACGGAGAGAACCTGGGCCAGGGCCTTGCCCGTCTCCACCCCCACCCGAAGACCGGTGAACAGCCCGGGGCCCAGGCCGACGGTCACGCCGCCGACCTGCGAGAGCTCCAGGCCGGTCGTGGACAACAGGTGCTGGAGGATGGGAACGACCGCGTCCTGCCGGGTCTTCGACGCCACCCGCATCGACGCGACGAGCCCCTGCTCGGTGCCGAGCGCCACCGACGTCTGAGGGGTCGAGGTTTCGATCCCAACGACGATCACGCGGCCCGCCCCCACGGCTCGGTCAGCCGCTCCAGGCGCTCCCACCGCGCGGCCCACGACGGACCCATGCCGGTCAGGACCAGGCGCCTGGCCTCCCCCTCCTCGGGCACCGTGAGCTCGACCAGCAGGTGGTCGTCGGGCAACAGTCCTTCCACGGCGTCGCCCCATTCCACGAGCAGCACACCGCCGTCCGCGATCATCTCGTCCAGGCCGAGGTCCACCACGTCCTGCACCCGTTCCAACCGGTACACGTCAACGTGGTAGATGGGCGGGCGGCCCCGGTATTCGCGGACCAGGGTGAAGGTGGGCGAGGCCACGTTCCCCTCGAACCCCAGGGCCCGGGCCGCGCCCCGGACGAACGTGGTCTTGCCCGCCCCCAGCTCGCCGGTGAGCGCCACCGCGTCGCCCGCCCGGATAAGCGCCGCGACGGCCTCCCCGACCGCCCGGGTGTCCTCCGGCGTCTCGGCGCGGAGCTCGATCCGCATCAGAACAGGCCGAGCTGTTCCTCGACCGGCTGCGGCATTTCGGCCAGGGCCGCCTTGATCTCCTGGAAGTCAGCTCGTAGCGCCGTCATCTGGGCCGAGGCCTCTCCGCCGCCACGGAGGACGGCGGCGGGGTGGAAAGTGGGGATCACGGTTCGCCCCTCGATGGGGAACCGCTGTCCCCGCACGCGACTGATCGACGCCGGCTTGTCCAGGATGAACCGGGTGGCGAAGTTGCCGAGCGTCACGATGACCCGGGGGTCGACGAGCGCGATCTGCTCGCGGAGCCACGGGGCGCAGGCCTCGACCTCGTCGGGGTACGGATCGCGGTTGCCGGGGGGGCGGCACAACACCACGTTGGTTATGTACACGTCCCCTCGGCGGATGCCGATCTCCTCGAGCTTCCGGTTCAGCAGTTGCCCGGCCGCGCCCACGAACGGCTCCCCCTGCTTGTCCTCGTAGTAGCCGGGGCCCTCCCCGATGAACATCAGGTCCGCCTCCGGGCTGCCCGTTCCGTAGACGACCTGCGTGCGGCCCTGGGCCAGCCGGCACCTCGGGCACGTCGACGCCTCGAGCGCCGCCTCCTCAAGCGTCCTCATCTCGCCTCCCCACCG
>JBOGVI010000445.1:0-5119 GCA_050692695.1 Actinomycetota bacterium | reverse complement strand
AGCCGCAAGGCCTCGGACGGCATCGCGCAAGAGCTCCACCTCTCGTCTGGAAGGCGGCGACGCACTGCCCGTGTGCTTCTCCGCCACGACCAAAGAGCGCTCCGGCGTTCGCCCGATCAGGACTGCTCGGCTCGGCACCCTGGAGCCGTACGGGCGCCCACCCGCTCCGAGCCGCGCCACGACCTCCACGCCAACAGCGGGGAGGAGGGAGAACCAGGCCGCACCGAAGGCGAAGACCGTCGCCTCACCGAGCTCTGCAATCGGCTCGAGCACGAACTCGTGCACGATCTCGACCGGCGGCCTGATCGGTGCCGTGAGGCTCGTCGAGTGCCACGGATAGAGCTCGACTCCGACCATCCGTTCCGGTCCCAGCGCCTCGTCCCCGAACCAGCGGCGCAGGAAGCGCAGTCGCGTGCCGTGGTGCCGATTCGCTCCGTGCGTCGTGATCCACGGATCGCGGAGGTACGGCCAGGTCCTCGCCCACGCCGCGTAGCTCCCGAGCCCCCTGATCTCTTCGGCAAAGAGGCCGCCCCGCCCCTGAAAGGAAAGATCGGCCCGGCCAGGATTCAGGGCCAGGAACACCGCCTTCGCCACCCCCGGCTCAAGGGATCCGAGATACGGCTCGGGAAACGCCCGGTCCTCAACCGAGCCCGGGCCCGCCCCCCGGTACGAGGAGCGCCAGCGACGAAGCTCGTCCGAGGCCGCTGACGTGCCTCCCGCCAGGAAGTGCTGGATCGCCGATTCCCAGATCCGCTGCAGGTCGGCGAGCCGCACGCCCATGACTGATATTCCATTTTGGGATACAAGTCCAGCGCTCCCTACGCTGCGGCGCCATGCCGCGCGCCCGAGAAGCACGAGAAGCAGAGGAGCGCCGGCTGCGCGAACTTCTCCGAGGGATGCGGCTCGACGCCGGGCTTCGGCAGGCAGACGTCGCGAGGCGACTCGGGCGGTCCCAGTCGTATGTGAGCAAGTACGAATCGGGTGAGCTCCGGCTGGACTTCCTTGAGGTCCGAGACGTGTGCCGCGGCGATCGGGATCGCCTTTGCCGAGCTCGCGGGCGACTTCGAGAAGGAACGGCCGGGGCGTTGATGCCGCCTTCGGTCGCGGTTGGCTTGCTTCGCCGATCGCGAACGTCCCCCCGCGCATGGGCGAGCGCGTTCGTCGTGCCGAACGCCACCGTGAGAAAGCCCGCGATCATCGGATCCGAGGTCCTACCGTGCCGAGGGAGCAAGGAGTCGGGTGCCCTTCTCCGTGAGCTTCCCCCCGGCTCGCCCCGGGGGAGCGCCCGTCAGCAGCTTTCGCCGCCGAGCCTCGTGGATGATCGCCCGCACCGTGGCCTGAGGTGCGCGGGAGGAGGCGAACCCCGCGATCGTGACGGGGGGGCGGTTGACGAGGTCGCTCACGGGGTGGCGGCTTCCTCGTTGCAGACGCTCGACGTAGGCCGCGGCCCAGCGAGCGTAGAACCCATCGGATCGACCGGCCCGGCCGGTCCGCTTCGGGACCGGGGCTTCAGACCGGCGAGGCCGCAGGCGGCCGAACACGCGATTGGTCACCTCCGCGCCGTGCTCGGCCTCCCACTTCCTCACGAACCGCTCGAACAGCCCGATGGGGTCGGTGAGCCGGAGCCGGCGAAGAACCCGAGCGGGGATCCCGCCGGCGGGGACCGACGTCGCATTCCGGCTCCAGCCACCAGCGGTCGGGCGATCCACCCCGGTGGGGAAGACCCGGATCTCGCCGATCACCGGGGCGGCCTCCTTCATCACGACCCGGTAGGCCGCAAGCCAGCCCTCGCCGACCGGCACCTCGATCCACGCCTCGTCGACCACGTGCCCGGGCAGCCGCTTGTGGCACGAGGGGCAGGCCACGAGCGGTTCTGGTTCGAACCGCTGCACGAGGCGGAGGTTCGGCTTCCTGATCACGTGGAGCGAGCCTAGCAGAGCGGACACGAAGAGTCATTTGTGCTGTCATCACCCTTCGATATTCGGTATGCTTCTTCCGCCTCTAAACGCGTTCGGGGCGGAGGCCAGGTGAGTGACCGATCGGAGCGAAAGGGAGCGGGTCGGCCTCGGGGGAGCGTCAAGCTCACCCCCGAGATCGAGCGCACGATCCTGAGCTTCATCGAGGCCGGCGCCTGGGACTACGTCGCCGCGGAGGCCGCCGGGATCGACGCCCGGACGTTCCGAGACTGGATGGCCCGGGGCGAGGGCCGCCACTCCTCGCGATCGACGACCCCCCGGCTCGCGGCGTTCGCAAGCGCGGTCCGAGAGGCACGGGCCCGCGCCCGCGCGGCGCGAGAGATCGAGGTCGCCCGGCACGAGCCGAAGTTCTGGCTCTCGCACCAGGCACGCTCCAAACCCGGACGGGAGGGCTGGACGGAGCCCGTTCCCGACGAGCAGAACGATTCACCAGCGGCGAACTCCTACGAGCCAACGCCGGAGCAGGCCGCCGAGACCGTTCGCATCCTGATCGACGCCGGGGCGATCGAGCTTCCCCGCTGTACCGATCCCGAGTGCTCCTGCTCGCTTCATCAGGAGGCGGAAGATGGCTAGGCGCCACCCGAAGTCCCATCGGCCCGGGGCCTCGCGGTCAAACGGGGCGCCCGCGACCGGATCGTCGGGCTCCGGCGCATGCGCGCCGGCGACCTCGCCCCGAACCCGGCGAACTGGCGCCGGCACCCCGATCGTCAGCGCCGCGCGCTTCGGGCGCTGCTCCGTGAGGTGGGCTACGCAGACGCGCTGCTTGCTCGCCAGGCCGACGACGGCTCGCTCGTTCTGTTCGACGGGCACCTTCGTGGCAGCCTCGATCCCGACCAGATCGTCCCGGTCCTGGTCACGGATCTGAGCGAGGCCGAGGCCGAGACGCTGCTCGCGACGCTTGATCCGCTCGCCGGGCTCGCCGAGCCCGATTCACTTGCCTTGGAGCCCCTCCTCGCGCGCGTCCAGACCTCGAGCGCCGCGGTCCGCGAGCTCCTCGAGGACCTCGCCCGTTCGGCCCGGCTGCCGCTTCGCGTTGGACTCACCGATCCCGAGGAGATCCCGCCGGTTCCCGCGGCGCCGCGCACGCGTGCGGGCGACCTGTGGGCGCTCGGGCCACACCGTGTGCTGTGCGCCGATGCGACCGATCGATCGGCGCTCGAACATGTCCTCGAAGGCGGCCGCGCCGACATGCTGTTGACCGATCCGCCCTACGGCGTGCAGTACACGGGCAAGACCCGGCGTGCACTTCGAATCGCCAACGACGATCGCGAAGCGATCACCTCGCTTCTTCGGGCTTCGTTCGGGGCCGCCGATGCCGTCCTTCGGCCCGGAGCAGCGATCTACATCTGCCACCCGGCCGGCGCTTCCTCGGTCGTGTTCGCGAGTGCCTTCCTCGAGGTCGGGTGGGAGCTTCGCCAGAGCCTCGTATGGGTGAAGGACGTCATGGTGCTCGGCCACGGGGACTTTCACTACCGGCACGAGCCGATCCTGTACGGATGCAAGCCCGGAGCCGGCCGCTGGGGCCGCGGCCACCAGGGGTGGTACGGCGGAAACGCCGAGACGAGCGTGCTCGAGTTCCCTCGACCACGGGCCTCCCGCGAGCACCCGACCGCCAAGCCCGTGGAGCTCGTCCGCCGCCTGCTCCAAAACTCCTCGATGAAGGACGACCTGATCTTGGATCCGTTCCTCGGCTCGGGCACGACCCTCATCGCCGCCGAGGAGCTTGCTCGCCGGTGCGTCGGGATCGAGATCGACCGGGCCTACGTCGACGTCGCGGTCGCCCGCTGGGAGGCCTTCACCGGGACCAAGGCACGGAGGCTTCGGTGACGAAGACCAGGCGAGGACATGAGGAGGCGCTGGTTCGCGCGGCGACGCCGCGCCTCACCCGATACATCCCGCATGTCCCGACGCCCAAGCAGGCCGCGTTCCTGATCGTCTCGGCCGAAGAGGCCTTCTTCGGAGGCGCGGCGGGCGGCGGCAAGTCCGACGCGCTTCTGATGGCGGCGCTGCAGTACGTGGACGTGCCCGGCTACGCGGCGCTGCTTGTCCGCGAGAGCTACCAGATGCTGAACCAGCCCGGCGGCCTCATGGACCGCGCCGGGTCCTGGCTTTCGGGGACCGACGCCACCTGGAACGGATCCGAGCACCAGTGGCGGTTCCCCTCGGGAGCGACGCTCACGTTTCGTCACCTCCAAGACTCAGGCGCCGAGCTCAACTTCCAGGGCGCCGAGTACCAGTTCATCGGGATCGACGAGGTGACCGACCTTGCCGAGAGCCAGTACCGCTTCCTGTTCTCCAGGCTCCGGCGCACAGCGGGCTCGCGGGTGCCGCTTCGGATGCGAGCCGCCTCCAACCCGTGCGGGCCGGGCCTCGAGTGGGTCCACCGCCGGTTCATCATCGAGGGCCCGAACGCCGGCCGGGTCGTCATCGCGGCGCGCCTTGAGGACAACCCCTACCTTGACCGCGAGACCTACGAGCGATCGCTCAAGCAGCTCGGCTCGATCGAGTACCGTCAGCTTCGCCACGGCGATTGGACCGTGCGTCCCGAGGGCGGGCTGTTCCGGCGCGAGTGGTTTGCCGATCGCTTCTGCGACCCGGGCGAGCTGCCGGAGGAGCTCGAGCTCTGCCGGTACTGGGATCTGGCGGCGACCGAGGCAGCGGCCGGCTCGGATCCCGACTACACGGCCGGGGTGCTGCTCGGTCGCTCCGACGGCCTGTGGTACGTGCTCGAGGTTCGTCGCACTCGCGGCACCTCGCTAGTGGTCGAGCGCCTCGTCCAGTCCACTGCCGAGCGGGACGCGGCCTGGGCCAGGGAATCGGGGCGCACGCCGCCCGCGATCAGGATGGAGCAGGAGCCCGGCTCGGCCGGGATCGCCGTGATCGACCACTACCGCCAGCAGGTGCTCGCCCCCTACGACTTCGCTGGGGTGCGCTCGACCGGATCGAAGGAGACGAGGGCCCGGCCGGTCGCCGCCCGCTGCGAGGCCGGAGACGTGTGGATCTGCCGCGGCCCCTGGAATACAGAGCTCCTGGACGAGCTCGCGGCGTTTCCGATGGGCGGCCACGACGACCAGGTTGACGCGCTCGCCGGGGCGTACGAGCAGCTGGCCCAGATCGAGAAGGTCCCGATCGTCGCGCCGATC
>JBOGVI010000444.1:0-1838 GCA_050692695.1 Actinomycetota bacterium | reverse complement strand
GTCGAGTGCTTTCCACGCCGGCTTCGGGTGGGCGAGACCTACGCCGAGACGCTCCACGTAGAGGGCTATCCGAGGGAGGTCGAGCCGGGGTGGCTCGAGCCTCTTCTCTCCTACCGGGGCCTGGTCGACCTCGCCTTCCACATCCACCCGATCGAAAACGGCCTGGCGGCAAAGCTCCTGCAGGTCCAGAGGGCGCGGATGGAATCCGAACGCAGCCAGTCCGAGGTTCTGGGTCAGCTGGTCGATGAGAAGGTCGTCGCCTGCGCGGAGGACGCCGACGAGCTGTCGCGGGCGCTCGCCCGTGGGGAGCAGCGTCTCTTCCGCCAAGGCTTCTACTTCACGGTCCGGGCAGCTACCGAGGGGGCCCTGCAGGCCGAGGGAAAGAGGGCGGCCACGCTCGCCCGATCCCTCCTGCTCGAACCCCGGCCAGCCACCTTCCGGCCGCTCCGGGCCTGGTACTCCACCCTTCCCCTCGCCCTCGACCTGTTAAAGCGAACTCGGATCCTGCCCACCCGGCCGCTCGCCTTCACCTTCCCCTTCGGAACCGGCGAGGTGCTGGGCCATCCGACGGGGGTGCTGTACGGGATCAACCTGGCCACCGGCTCCCCCGTGGTGGTCGACCGCTTCGCCCTGAACAACTACAGCCAGGTCACGATCGGCGAGTCCGGGAGCGGCAAGAGCTATGCGGCCAAGCTCGGCGTGCTTCAGTCGCTGGAGCGTGGGGTAGAGGTGGCGGTGATCGATCCCGAGGACGAGTTCGTCCGCCTGGCACAGGCGGTGGGAGGTACCGTGGTGCGTCTCGGAGGTCGGGACGGCTGCGGAGGCATCCACCGGATCAACCCCTTCGACCTGGCTGCACCGTGCACTCCCGACGGGCTCGAGCAGCAAAGGTTCTTCCTCCGCACCCTTCTCGACATGCTCCTTGGGGGACCTGACCCTGGTGAGCGAGAGCGGCTGGACGCGGCGCTGAATCACGTCTACAGGCAGGCCGGCATAACCGAGGATCCCGGGACCCACGCCCGCCCCGCCCCCACCCTCGAAGCCCTGGGGAGGTCTCTTGCTGAAGGTGGGGCCGAGCACATCGCCCACCGGCTGGCGCCGTGGACGTCCGGAAGCTACCGAAGCCTCTTCTCGGGTCCGACCACCGTCCGCCCCGACGGCCACCTGGTGGTCTTCGCCCTCGGGCATCTTCCCCAGGAGCCCCAGGAGCTGAAGGCGGCAGCCATGGTCGCGGCCGCCAACGCCCTCTGGCGCCGGATCGCACATGCCGATCGCCCGCGCGAGGTGGTGGTCGACGAGGCGTGGCAGTTCATGCCTCTGCCCGGCGTCGCCCGGTTCTTCCAGAGCCTGGCGAAGCGGAGCCGCAAGCGCTGGTGCGGGCTCACCTTCATCACCCAGGACCTGGAGGACATCGCGGAGGGGCCTGAGCGGGCCGTGCTCACCAACAGCGCCATCAAGCTGCTCTTTCGCCAGTCCCCGCAGGCCATCGGGGCGGTCTCCGAGGCCTTCGGTCTCACCAAGGGAGAACGCCGTTTTCTAACCGGCTGCCGAAGGGGGGAGGGGCTGCTCACGTTCGGCGACCAGCGGGCTCGGATCTCGGTGGTGGCCTCGGACGAGGAGCATGACCTGATCACAACGAACCCGGCCGAGGTGAAGAGGCTGGCCCGGGGGTGAAAAAGCTCCTCGCCGGGCTGGCCGCCGTCCTGTTGCTGCCCTGGCTCGCGCTCGCGTCGGCCTCCTCTATGGACCCGGCCGAGGTGAAGAGGCTGGCCCGGGGGTGAAAAAGCTCCTCGCCGGGCTGGCCGCCGTCCTGTTGCTGCCCTGGCTCGCGCTCGCGT